>JAKACI010000007.1 GCA_021821565.1 bacterium
GTATTAAACTAACAGGCAGGGGGATAAAAAGTTTATTAAAAGTAAAAATATATATTGACAATATTAGTATTTTATGATAACTTATAAACAAGTTAAATTATAACCAAAAAGTGTCTTAGTTTACTCCAACAATATAGGGGTTAGACCATTCTTTGCACCGGTATTCCTTTTGAAAGTCCCCAATATTTTGCCAAATCGTCATAAAGAAATTCTTCAGGAAGAGACCTTTCTTTATAAAAAAACGGCAATCCTTTGCCTTCCGGCATGTTGTCTATTTTCTCTTTAGCTTCATCTAAAGCTTTATATATGTTTAAGTCTTTAGTATCTGACAGTCTTCTTGCGAAATCAAGTATATAGCAAGCTCTTCTAAGATTAATTCCTGATAATTCTTTTAATAAAGGCAATACTGCAACATTATTTTCTTTATTGTTTATGAGTTCACGAAAAACATTTCCAAGTATGGGCTCCATTTCCCTTAAATCTATAAATTCCTCGTTATAGCATAGTTTTAAAAAATTACGGCGAATATCTTTTTTTTTATCAAAATTATCAGACATAAATTAACTTAACCTCCAATTTTCCATAATTTTATATTATATCATATCCTACTTTCAATTTTTTTATTTTGTTAATAATTTCTTCAGTCGCTTCTTTTTCCCATGCCTTATATTTTTCATTCCAATCAAATTCTAAATCTTTAATTTCTTTTTTAACGGCGAAAGTTTTTACCTGCCCAGAGTTATTAAGCTGTATTATTTTTTTCATTTTTACGAAAGTCCTTATCATAAAAAGAGCGCTCTTAAAAAGCAAGAGTATATAACCCAAAGGTAGCAGGTTCAAATCCTGCTCCCGCAACCATTAAAAACCGCAGTAAATAACACTTTCAAGCAATATCCTCTCTCTTGACATACTTCTGATATCAACTCCTTTTTATTTTATTTGATCCGGCAGAACGGCTCTTTTTGGGAATTTGCGCTTGTTTTTTTGCCAAAATACCGCAAAAAAAAAGCGCTTTATTAATCATCCCGCAAATTAGTTCTGTTCTATGAATTCTTTTAAAACCAATATTCGGGATATTTTCTGTTTCCTGCAAGGTTGTTTACTAAAAGCGCAATAATTAATAAAACTACTGCACCGAGACCTGCAGGAATTAAAGCATAAAAAAATCCTAAACGATATATTGCAGGACCGCCGACTACGGCAATAAGAGCCGTAGCTCCGCCGGGAGGATGCAGAGTTTTAGTTGCAAGCATTACCATAATAGCAAAAGATACCGCAAGAGCGGAAGCAAGTATAATATCCTGTACAAAAAGTTTATAGCATGCTACGCCTACCAAAGCGGAAAGGACATGTCCGCCTATAAGATTTCTCGGCTGAGCTAAAGGGCTTTTTATAGCCGCATAAATCAGAACAGCAGAAGCACCGAAGGAACCTATGACCAGCATAACATCAAAAAGAGGAATAAAATATTTTGCCGAGAGGTATGAAACGGCAAAAATTCCCAGAAAAGAACCTAAACCTGACCATATAATTTCCGAGATTCCTGCTAAAGGAGGACTTGTGCCGCCGCCTTTCATTTTTTGAAAATATTGCCTCATAGTTTCATACCCCAGTATTTTTAACTATATCGCCCGCAGATATAACTCCAAGCAGTTTATTGTCTTTGTCCACCACAGGCAGGTTGTTTATTCTCATTTCTATTAATTTAAAAGCCGCTTCTTTTACATCTCTGCCGGATTGAATAGTTATAATAGGGGAAGACATTATATCTTTAACGGTTTTATCGTTTACGGTATGATAATGCGGCGTTGGAACGCCTATCATATGTCTGATAATATCCCTTAAAGTATGGTTTTTTGCAACGCCTGTCGCCACGATAATGTCTTTTCTGGTAACTATACCCTTTATTTCGCCTTTATCATCAACAACGGGCAGACATGATATCTTATTTTCAGAAAATAAATGGATAGCCTCGTTAATATTGGCTTCTTCGGTAACGGAGATTATGTTTTTAGTCATAACGCTATCGACGGAAATATTAAGCAATCTATCTTTTGCGTGCCTTAAAGCATGCAGATAAATTTCCTTAAAATCTTCTATGGAAATATCTATATATGTGTTTATTTCTTTCAATGCAGCTTTAATATCCTCGTCTGATATTTCCAACATCTCATTGTCTTCTTTCATAAATAAAATACCCCTCCCCGAAAATTAGATGAAATTAAAATCAGTTAATATACAGAAATTCCTTGGAATAACCGCTTCTTTCTTCCCTAATAAAAAAATTCCGGTTAAGTATTTTAATTATTTTAAATAGTCTTAACCGGGTGTCCTGTATATTATTATGGCAAGTTCAAAATATTGCCCGACTCAAAAAATTTAATCAATTCTATTGTACGAATCTTCTATTCTGACTATATCGTCTTCCTTTAAATATTCTCCCACTTGCGCTTCAATCAAAATTAAAGGAATAAGTCCGGGATTTTCTAGTCTGTGTAAAGTGCCTATCGGAATATATGTTGACTCATTTGATTTTAGCAGTATTTTTTTATCGTCAATCGTTACAAGCGCGGTGCCGCTCGTTACTATCCAGTGTTCCGACCTGTGGTAATGCTTCTGAAGAGATAATTTCGCTTTAGGTTTAACCGATATTTTTTTAATTTTATATGCGGGAGAATCTAATAACACGGTATATGAACCCCATGGTCTATGCACGGTTAAATGCTGAAAATGAAGTTCGGAATTCAGCTCTTTTAATTTTTCAACCACTTTTTTCACATTCTGCGAAGAGCCTCTCTTTGAAATAAGCAATGCATCGTCGGTATCGACTATTATTAAATCTTCAATATCTACTATTGCTATTGTTCTGCCCGAAGATAAAATCAAATTTTTTTTAGAATTGACGTTAATAAAAGAACTGGTGGAATCTGAAGAGTTTAATTCAGCATTATTATCAGAATCTTTTTCTAATTCGGCATATAAAGAATCAAAGCTTCCCATATCCGACCATTTAATATCGGACGGTATTACTTTAGTGCTGGAAGTTTTTTCTAATAAAGCATAATCAATTGAGTTTTCTTCTATATTTAACATATCATCCAATTTTATTCTAACAGACGTGGAATCTTTTTTTGCATTATTATAGGCATTTTCAGCAGATGCATACAAAGAAGGACAATATAAGCTAAGTTCATTAAGTAAAACCTCGGGGTTAAATAAAAACATGCCGCTGTTCCAGAAATAGTTATTTTTAGATAAATACACAAGCGCCGTGTCTTTATCGGGCTTTTCTTTAAAAGAATTTACACTATAATACGGAGCACCTTTTGAAATATTTTCTCCTGCAGTATTTGCTTCTATATATCCATACCCTGTTTCAGGACGAGCCGGTTTTATGCCGAATAATACTAGACTATTGTCTTCGGCTAAATCTTTTGCCAATTTTATTATATTTTTATAATTGCCGTCATTTTGAATTATATGGTCAGACGGAGTTATAAATACAAATCCGTTTTTATGATTTTTAGCATTAAAACATGCAAGAGCAATTGCGGCGGCAGTATTTCTTGGAGCAGGTTCAACAATAAATCGGAAATTTTTAATTTCTATTTCTTCTAACTGGTCAAGAGCTAAGAAGTACTGCTCATGGTTTGTAACTATTAAAAAATCATCGCATAAATCTTTGTTTCTTAAAACAGTTTGCTGAAACAAAGAAACATCGTCTTTAAATTTATAAAACTGTTTCGGAAATAATTCTCTTGAAATAGGCCATAGCCTCGTTCCGCTTCCGCCGCATAAAATAACATTAGTCATTTTAAATATTCCTCTCCGATAAAATAACAATCATAAATCACACTAATGACAAAACAATAATCTTTAACGCTATAATTAAACATTAAATATAATAAAAATATAATAATTTACTTCCTATAAAATAATAGTCAAACTTTACTAATCCGTTAATATCAATAACAATTTTATCTATTTATCTTCCTATAGAATAATAGTCAAACCCGTATTCCTTCATTTTGACTTTATCGTATATATTTCTTCCATCAAATATGGCAGGTACTTTAAGAAGTGATTTTATTTTATTAAAATTGGGCATTCTGAAGTCATTCCACTCCGTAGCTATGATAAGTCCGTCTGAACCGTTTAAAGCATTATACATATCGTCAAAATATTCTATCTGCGGAAATACTTTTTTTGTATTTTCCATAGCAACGGGATCAAACGCTTTTACATTGGCTTCATACGAAAGAAGTTTAGATATTATAGTTAGAGCAGGTGCTTCTCTTATATCGTCTGTTTTAGGTTTAAAAGCAAGTCCCCATAATGTAAATTTCTTATTTTTAATATCGGATTTAAAATGTTTTAATATACGGCTTAATATTACTTCTTTCTGGTAGTTATTAACTTCATCTACCGCTTTTAATATTTTAAAATCATATTTATGCCATTTTGCCGTCTGGTAAAGTGCTTTTACATCTTTTGGAAAACAGCTTCCTCCATATCCTATTCCCGGAAAAAGAAAAGATTTACCGATTCTTTTATCAGAGCCTATTCCTATTCTTACATAATCAATATCGGCTCCTGCTATATTACAAAGATTTGCAAGTTCGTTCATATATGATATTCTTAAGGCAAGCATGGCATTTGATGCATATTTTGTTAATTCTGAAGATAATCTGTCCATAAAATAAATTGGAGCCCCTGTTCTTACAAAAGGTTCGTAAATCTCGGAAATCAATTCTTTTACTTTTGTACTATCTTCATGATAGTTTAAACCTGCTATTATTCTATCAGGTCTTTGAAAGTCTTCAATAGCAGCTCCTTCCTTTAAAAATTCAGGGTTAGAGACTATATCAAAAGGAATTTTCGTTAATTCTTTCATTCTTTTTTCTATAATATCACAAGTACCGACCGGTACCGTACTTTTTATCACTATTACTTTATATTTATCCATATATAATGCAATACTTTCTGCTACTTTAAAAACATTTGAAAGGTCTGCTTCTCCGTTTTCTTTAGGAGGAGTGCCTACCGCTATAAATATAACTTCTGAATTACTAACAGCTTTTAATAAATCGGAATCAAATAATAGCCTTTTAAGTTTTGCGTTCTTATCGCAAAGTTCTTTGAGTCCAGGTTCGTATATCGGGATAATACCGTCATTTAACGCATTTATCTTATTCTCGTCGTTATCTATGCAATAGACTGTATTGCCCGAATCGGAAAGGCAAACTCCTGTAACAAGACCGACATAACCGGCGCCTATTATCGAAATGCGCATATCAACTCCATTTTAAATATTTTTCTTATTATGTTATAATAATATTATTAATCGATTTATTATTTAATTTAGCGTTATTCAAAATAAAACAACAATTTTGCAATACAATCAATATAATACATATAAAGTATATAAAATAAATGAAAAAATATTTTTATTTACTTTATATGCTATATTAATATTTATACGACTAATTTTCAATTATTATTTTTTATAAACAAATTAAAATTGACAACATTCATTATTGTTTTTTATGATTAATTTAAACTATAGCTATATTGTTCAGATTTAAACTATTCGTTATATATAACATATATATAATAATGGCTAATAATTAATTTAATTTTTTAATTGACAGAGCTTTATAAATATAATATATTAGTTAATAATATTTATTGTTTAATATTTATTGTTCAATATATTTTAATATATATTGTTTAATATATAACTTTAAATTTAATTAAATTAATTCGGAGGTTTTTATGGAATTAGAAAAAGCAAGCATTGGAAAAGAAGTGCCGTCATTTGGAGAAATTAACACTTTTAATCCTAAAACAGGCGGTTTTGGAAAATTTAGTCTTGAAGAAGCAAAAAAAAATAAAAAATGGACGGTTCTGGTATTTTATCCAGCTGACTATACTTTCGTATGTCCTACCGAACTTGCCGATTTTGCCACAAAGCAAGATGAACTTGAAAAATTAGGCGTTCAAATTGTATCAATAAGCACTGATACCCATTTTGTACATATGGCATGGCAAAGGGACGAAAAATTATTAGTAAATGTTAAATTTTTAATGGCAGCCGACCCTACAGGGAAAGTTTCTAAAATTTTCGGCGTTTATGATGAAAACTCGGGCCTTGCTTTCAGAGGAACATTTATTATAAATCAGGAAGGAACTTTAGTTGCTTCGGAAGTTAATTTTTTCAATGTAGGCAGAAATTCTGACGAATTATTAAGAAAAGTAAAAGCAAACATTTATGTTGCCGAGAATCCGAATGAAGTTTGCCCTGCAAAATGGAATCAGGGAGATAAAACATTAAAACCGGGAGAAAATCTTGTCGGCAAAGTTTATGAAGCTTTAAATTTAAGTTAAATTAAATTTAAATTATAAAAATTAAATTAGATTAGCAACGCTGAATAAAAACAAATAATCATAAAGATAAAATATACTAATAATATATCCGTTTTTATCTCTTTTTAGCATAAAAGGAGATAAAAACGGATATTATTTTTTTATATTAATTTATTTTATATTAATTTATAATTAAATTAACAATCAGCAGTTATTCCTGCAATCCTTTGATACGCTTCTTCAACTTTTCCTAAATCTCGTCTGAAACGGTCTTTGTCAACTTTTTCCATTGTTTGTTTATCCCAAAGTCTCATGCTGTCGGGGGTAATTTCATCTGCAAGCATAACTTCGTTTTTATATACTCCAAATTCTAACTTGAAATCAACAACTATAATATTGTTGTCGTCAAAAAATTGGCTTAAAATTTCATTTATATTTAAAGCTATGTCTTCGGCTTTAGACGCATGAGCAGGATCGCATAAATCAAAAGCTTTCAAATAAGTTTTATTTATCATTGGGTCCCCAAGTTCATCGCTTTTAAAACACATTTCAACAACTGGAGATAAAAATTTTACCCCCTCTTCTACCCCCATTTTTTTTGCAAGACTTCCCGCTGCAATATTTCTTACAATAAATTCTATCGGCAGCATCTTAAGATGATATGTAAGCATTTCTCTTTCGGATATCTTTTCTATAAAATGACTGTTAATTCCTTTGTTTTTTAAAAGTTTAAAAAGCGACGACGATATAGCATTATTGTATTCACCTTTTTTGACAATAGTTCCTTTTTTTTGCCCGTTAAATGCCGTAGCATCATCTTTAAAATATGTCAGCAGAATATCTTTTTTGTCTTCTTCTCCGCTGAATTCATATAATATTTTGGCTTTTCCTTCATAAATTTTTTTTAAATTATTGCGATTGATTTTTTCAGCCATAAATTTATCCGTCAATTATAATATTGACGCCTCCATAAATTATAGTTAAATTCTTTGCATATTATATTATACTTTTATAATTTAATCAATTAAAATTTTGAAATTTAATTGCAAAACGTAATAATAATAAACGGATTTATCTTGAACAAGAAAATAATAATAAACGGGATGCGGCGACAAATTAAAAATTAATTTTAATAGGCAAAATAAAAGTTGACGACATTAAATTTTTGAAATTTATAAAATAAAATAAAAATGCTATAATATAGATATTATATTATGAATAATAATCAATATAAATATCAGGTATATTTTTATTATAATTTTTTTATTTTTGCTAAATTATAATATATTTATAAATTCATTACTTTCATTGCTATTGACATCAAAGTTATTATTAATATTATAATAATAAATAATTAACATATTTTTTTAATTAAATAAAAAAACAATAAGTTTAAATATATAATGAAAAATGAAAAAAGATAAGATTTTAATCTATGCTTTAATTATTTCCATTTTAGCGCATACGCTGGCTATTTTTTATATTTTACATTTATCTCAGACAAAAAATAAAAAAAAAAATAAATATACCAAACCAATAATAGTTCAGCCCTATAATTTTATTAAAAATTATTTAAAAAACACTCCTAAACCGAAATTGGCAACTACAATAGTTCATAAGGCATTTAAAAATACAAGGCTTAACGCTCCCGCATCTTCAGGGTCGCCGATACCGGCGGAACATTATGCTTATCAGCCGAAACAAATATCTCGTGCCAATTTCACCAATCATCAGAATAAAGCCTCTAAACTGCGGAAATACTTAAACCATAGGCACATAGCAAACGCCCCCATTTTTTCAAATAATAAGCCGGCGACAAAACAAAATAATAAACTAAGTATGAATAATCTTTATCCTATGAATCAAAATTTTTTAAGTTCAACTGCGCCGCAAAACAAAAATAGCGGTCAAAATAATTCCGTCCAAAATCCTTCAAACGGTGCAAAAACGGCAACTATTAATCTAAATACGACAACCATAAAATATGCTTCATATTTATTGCACATAAAGGAAAAAATAGAAAATGTATGGGAATATCCTGCAAGAGCTGAAAAAGAAGGGCTTCAAGGTATCCTGATAATAGAATTCAGCATTAATAGAGACGGAAAAATTTATAAAGTAAAAGTTTTAAGGTCTTCCGGCGAGAAAATTTTAGACAAAGCTGCAGTTGATGCAATTTTTAACGGGGCACGATATAATCGATTTCCTCATTACTGGACTCTTCAAAGATTAAATATAATTGGAACATTTATTTACCGTCTAAATAATTTTTATTTATATTAAATATTAAGTTAACATTGCTTGTTAAAACACTAATTTACTTTGACGATATAAGGCTTTATTTTAAATTTGCCGGATATTATTTTTTCAACACTTAAAGCATCTTTTTCGTTCGAAAATTTGCCGACTCTAACTTGCTGATATACTGCTTTCCCATTTTTGCCGGATACACTTATCGGAATTATATAAGCAAAAAATCCCATTGCATTTAATTTATTTGCTAAATTTTTTGCGATTTTATAATTTGATAGAGCTGCTACCTGAATCGTGTAATAAATATTTGAAAAAAAAGGTGAGGACGAATTAGCAGCGTTTCTATATTTGGGTTTAATTTTAATATACTTATAAACATAAACAGGCTTTTTTACATAAATTATTCTTGTTTTAACAATAGGTTTTGCAGGTTCAGATTTTTGATTAGAAATAATTTTTTGTTTTGTTTCATTTGTAATATTTTTTTTATTTTTTAGTTTTGATTGCGTCAACGGTTTAAAATTCAAAGAATTAGACGGAACAGGTTGATATTTACCGTTAGATGATATGAGGTCAGATTTATTTTTAGAATTTAATGAATTTTTAATTGTTGATTCATTTATAATCCCTTCTTTTGAAGAGGAAGAAATATTAAGTTTCTTCCCTACATAAATACCGACCGCAAATATTACAAACATTAAAACTAAAATTACAAATAAAACCGGCATCTTTTCTTTCTTCATTTTAGCTTTCCTTTTAATTTACCTTAAAACCGTTATTTTCAAAAACTAAAGAAAATAATTCATCAAATCCTGAAACGGCAAGACTAATATCTCTTACAAAATCAGGACAATTAAATATTTCAATTCCAGAGACGCTGTATTTTTTTGAGCACATACCCCTCCATGCGCATACAGCACAAAGAACTACGTTTTCTTCCATATATTTAACTCCTTAATTTATTAATTAAATTTATTAATTATTTATATTTATATATCAATATATTTTTTATACCCAAAATTACCGATAAGATTTATTAAAAATATATAATTTATTAAAATACAGGATTAACGCGTAAAAGATAATCCAGAATTAAATTTTTTATCGTCAATTTTTGGTTATATATATAAATAACATATTTTTATATATTATAAATACTTATAATTTTTTGCTTTTATTCTTATAATTCTTATAATATATATATTTATTGTATCATAAAAATATAATATATTATAAGAAATTTATAACTTTAATTCTTTCATAGAAACTATCAATGATATTTCAATGATAAGCAATACCGGATGAGCCGTTAAATACCGACAGCTATAAAACACTGCCTGCTTTCTTTCGGAACGACTGTATATAGCGGGTGAAACTATAAATCCTCTCTAGTCATTCCAGCATGGGCAGGAATCTACAAAATAAATTTCTACGGAAGAATTAAAGTTTAATTATTTTATTGTGCTTTTTAATTATTTATTTTTAAGTTATGTATTTCAATAAACATTTATGTTATTATTTATAAGTATATAAAATCATAAAATAAATTACGAGGTTTTTTGTCTACCGAGCTTATCATAAATAAAGATGATTACGAAACAAGAGTTGCTCTATTAGAAAACGGACAGCTTGTAGATTTTTATTTAGAGCGAAAATCAAGCTCTCCAAAACACGGAAATATTTACAAAGGCAAGGTTATGCAAATATTACCGGGAATTCAAGCGGCTTTTATAGACATCGGATATGATAAGTCGGCTTTTTTATACGCCGGAGATTTTTTGATATTGATATAACCGACTATGATTTTTTTGACGGAGACGAAGAAAATAATGATATCATTACAAGTTTTACACCAAAGAAAAAGAAAAAAAGAAAAAAAGAAAAAAATTTGCCAAGCATTGATGAACTCTTGAGAAAAAATCAGGAAATACTTGTGCAAATTGCAAAAGAACCCGTTAAAACCAAAGGACCAAGAGTCACAAGTCATATTTCTTTGCCCGGAAGATATCTTGTGTATTTGCCTACTTCTCCTCATATCGGCATTTCCAGAAAAATTAAAAATGAGTCTGAAAGAAAAAGATTAAAATCTATCGCGCTGCAGTATAAGCCTGAAGAAGCAGGTCTTATCATTAGAACAGCCGCTGAAAATGCAAGCGAAATAGAAATAGAGCGGGATATAAAATTTCTTGTAAATTTATGGAATAACATATATAAGGACAAAATAGACTCAAAAGCACCTGCGTTAATCCATGAAGATTTAAGCATTTCGCTTAGAGCTATAAGAGATTTGCTGAACAATAGCATAGATAATGTTATAGTGGATAGCAAAGAAGAATATGATAAGATTATTAATTTTTTAAATATTCAATCACCTGAATTTAAAAATAGAGTGGAATTATATAATGAAGACCAGATGATATTAGAATATTACGATGTAGAAGAAGAGATTTATAAAGCTCTTGATAAAAAAATATGGCTAAAATCAGGCGGCTACATTGTCATTGAAAACACTGAAGCTTTAACGTCTATAGATGTGAATACAGGCAAGTATGTAGGAAAAAGAAATTTTGAAGACACGATATTAAAAACTAATCTGGAAGCCGCCAAGGAAATAGCCTACCAGCTTAGGCTTAGAAATATCGGCGGTATTATAATTATCGATTTTATAGATATGCAAAAAACAGAAAATAAAGAAAAAGTTTATCACACATTAGAAGAAGTTTTAAAAAACGACAGGGTAAGAACTACCATTAATAAAATATCGGAACTGGGTCTTTTAGAAATGACAAGAAAAAGGCTCAGAAACAGCCTTTCAAGTATGCTTATGGAAAATTGCCCATTATGTGAAGGAAACGGTTTAATTAAATCATCTCAAACGATCTGTTTTGAAATATTCAGAAAAATTTTAAAAACATCTAAAAAAACAAGGTCAAAAAAAATAACCGTAACGGTTCACCCTCAAGTTATGAACAAAATATATGAAGAAGAAGCTAACATTGAGAAATTAGAAAACAAAATAGGGAAAAAAATATTATTTAAAATGCAGGATAATTTTCATCCTGAAGCTTATGAAATAGAATGATAATATTAAAATATAGTTTATTTATTATTATTAAACCAGTTAAGTTAAGAAAGAAAAAAAGTGGGGGTTAATTAAAATATAGTTTATTTTTTTTTATTATTATTAACGCCAAAAAATTTAAAAACTATTTCTCCTTTTTTAATCATACCGAGTTCTTGCCGCGCTAATTCGGAAATATATTGTTTATTATGCTTTAAATCATATATTTGCCGTTTAATTTTTGCGTTGCTTTTTTTTAAGTATGTTAACTTATTTATAAGTTTAGATTTTGCCGCTTTTAATCTATAAACTTTAATTACGCCTCCTATACTGAATATAACAATCAATGAAATTAAAAAAACAAAGGCGGCAGGTATAAAAAATTTAAGCTTTTTTTCCTTTTGAGATTTCATATTTAAAATATTTCCTAACTTTAAGAGGGGCGCAGAAGTCTCCGCACATACTGCATCCTGCTGTATTATCATCATTTTTTTCTTCATATATCCTTCTCGAGTATTCGGGATCTATTGAATAATAAAATTGCTTTTCCCAATCAACATCGCGTCTTGCTTTTGATATTTTAATATCCGATTCATTTTTTTTAAGTTTTACCATATCTCCGGCATGAGCCGCAATTTTAGCTGCCTTAAGTCCCATAATAACATCTTCTTCCGAAGGGAGACCTAAATGTTCTGAAGGCGTTACATAGCATAAAAAATCTGCTCCGTATGATGAAGCCAAAGCTGCTCCGATAGCGCTTGAAATATGATCAAATCCGGCTGCAACATCAGTTACTAAAGGTCCTAGAACATAAAAAGGAGCTTCGTCCGACATTTTTTTCTGAATTTTAACATTAGCTTCAATTTCATCTAACGGAATATGACCCGGACCTTCAACAATTGCCTGTACTCCGTAATCTCTTGCAATCTCGCTTAATTCGCAATTTATAATCAATTCCTGCATATAGGCTCTGTCAAAAGAATCTGCCGTAGAACCTGCCCTTAATCCGTTTCCTAAGCTTAAGACCGTATCATATTTCTTTAAAATCTTCAAAACATCTTCAAATCTTTCATATAGCGGATTTTCTTTATTATTTTCAATCATCCATGCAATAAGATAAGAACCGCCCTTTGAAACAAGTCCTGCATACCTGTATGACTGTTTTTTAAGTCTTTCAAGAGATATTAGATTTAGACCTGAATGAATAGCCATAAAAGAAATACCGTCTGCGCATTGTTTTTCTATTACTTCAAAAATTAAATCTTCAGGCATTTTTACAGGATTTTTATATTTATTTATCGCTTCTGTAAACGCCTGATATAAAGGAACCGTGCCTACAGGAAGCGAAGTCCTGCTTAGAACGGTTCTTCTTATTAAATCTAAATCTCCGCCGACGCTAAGTTCCATAAGAGTATCTGCTCCGTTTTTTTCGGCCGCCATAGCTTTATTAACTTCTTCATCAATATCTATATGATTAGTAGATGTACCGATGCTTGCGTTTACTTTAGTAGTTAATCTTTTTCCTATTCCTACAAAATTGTCTTTATTTTTATTATGCAATATTACAATTTTACCTGAAGCGATATTATTTAAAAGAAAAAATTTGTCTATATTTTCTTTATTACACACATACTCCATAGCTTCGGTAAATTGATTTTTTTCGGCTAATTCTTTTTGCGTCAACAGCGAAGAAATGCAATCTGTATTTTCTAAATTATTTATATTTATTTCAGACATTTAATAATACTCCTATTAATCATTTTAATCATTATTTTTTAATTTTTATTTTACAATTCTTTTCTTTTAATTACTATCTTACAATTAATTGTAATTATAAGATATTTTATTTTATTTTATTATTCATATTTTTTATATAATCATTTTTTTATTTTTTTAATAAATAAATTCAAAATGATTATAGCGATAATTTTTTTGCGCTTTCAATAAAATTTTTTGCAATTTTTTGATTTGAAAAAAAAGAAATATGCACATAAGTGCCAATCGCATTTAAAGTTTTATATCCTTCATTAATTTTAGTCGCCGTTAAATTATTCTGAGAAACATTTTTTACGGCAAATACATATTCTACATTAAAATTACTTAAAGATTCAATACTAAAATTATTGTTTCCGTCATTAATTGCATTGCCTATTTTATTATTAGAACTAATATTATAATCAATTATACTTTGATTGTCATTTATATTTTTATTTATTTTTATTTCATTGCAATGATTTATATTACTTAAATTATTATTTTTATATTTACTGCTATATTTATTATTATTGCTCTCGTTTTTATATTTGTTATTGCATTTATTTTCATATTTGCTTTCGTATGTCCTATAATATTCATTGTTTCTGCCATTGTCATTGTCGTCGGCTAATAAAAGTTTGGAATAATGAAATTCATGCCCGTTTATTTTCAAATTCTCTTCTCCGAGGAAAGAATTTTTAGATAAATATACTGTTCTATATCCTAATGTTAATTTCGTTCCGTCCATAGTTGAAACAAACGGTAAAATATCTAGAAAATCATATTTTTGGGATTTATAAATTAATTTTTTAGATAAATACATTAATCCGCCGCATTCGGCAAAAATCAATCCGTTATTTTTATAAAATTTATAAATTTCTTTTTTTAAATTTATATTTTCTGCAAGTTCTTCAGCATATAATTCAGGATAACCGCCTCCGATATATATGGCTTTTATTCCTTCAGGAATTGATTTATCTTTTATAGGGCTAAAAAAAATAATTTCGGCATTAAATTTTTTGAAAATTTCGAAATTAAATTTATAATAAAATAAAAATGCATTATCGTAAGCAACGGCAATTTTAATTTTTTTAGACCGGTTGCTTATTGTTTTTTTGTTTTCATTACTGCAATAAAAATTATTTTTTTCATTTGTTTTTAATATTGTAAAAAAAGCCTTTGAATCTTTTATTAAAGTTTTTATTAACAAATCAATATTAATATTTTTCATTACGGCAATTTTTATTTTATCAACTTTTTCTTCAAATTCTTTATCTGAAGAAAAATATCCCGGCGTAGCCAGACCTAAATGACGTTCTTTAATAGAAATATTTTTATCGTCGGTAGAAATATATCCAAAAACTTTTATATCTTTAATATTTTTTTTTATTTCAGAGGCTATAATTTGATAATGCCTTTCTGAAGAAATATTATTCAAAATTACTCCTGAAATAATAATCCCTTTTTTGTAATTTTTTAATCCATATATTAAAGATGCCATCGTTGAAGATATCCTTCTTGCATCCATTATTAACACGACAGGCGGTTTAAATCTTTCGGCAATAATATAAGAATTACCGTCATATAAACCCATAGCTCCTTCAATAATAAAAGATGTTTTGATAATTTTATTGCCGCTATCATCATCATTTATAAACAAATTATTTAATCTATTTTTAGGTATTAAAAAGGGATCTAAATTTGCAACATCGCATCTGCAGGCTGCGCCAAGAACGATCGGATCTATAAAGTCGGGACCTATTTTGAACAATGAAATATGAATATTCCGTTCTTTTATAAGACGAGAAAAAGCAAGAGTAAAAGTTGATTTTCCGGAAGAAGATCTATCGGAAGAAAATAACACGGCAAACGGCGATGGAATCATATTATTTTATTATTAAATTATTATAAAACTAAAATATTAAAATAGTAAAATTAAAAACTATTTATAAATCAATATATAAATATAAAACACAAATAAATCTAAAAATAAAAAATATAAATGCAGATTTCAATAAAAATGCAAACGCAAATAAAATAAAACGCTTAAAAACTTGTTTTTATAAAACCTAATAATGAAATTAAAAAAACTATTTCTGATATTTTTACTCCAAAACCAAGCATATCTCCATTTATCCCTCCAAATTTTTTCATAAAGAAATAGCAGATAATTAATATTACAAATGAAGAAACCGACAAAGCAAAAAATCCGTTAAATCCGAAAAAGAGAAAAACAATAATCAAAGTAATGAGTGAAGCCGTGACAAAAGTAAGCGTATCGGTTCCTTCGGTAAAAATTGAACCGATACCCTTAAAATTTTCAGGCGTAATCGTGAAATAAGACATTAAAACAATAACATATCTGCCTACAACAGGGAAAGTAATTAAAGCATAAATTCCATAAATTTTCTGGTCTGCTTGAAAAAAATTGGAGGGAT
>JAKACI010000228.1 GCA_021821565.1 bacterium
GAAATCTATAAAAGATATTTTTGAGTCGTCAAATTGATAAACTTTGCCGTTTGATATTTTTATTTCAAAGTCAAAAGGAGCATTATTTATAATTGTTTTAGCTTCAGGTAATTGGCTTGTCGGTAAATATTCGCAGTCGGTTCTCGGATATGTCGTGTATTTATACGTCTCATAAAGCGCCTGAACAGTATCTAACACTTCCTGGGCGGAATAGCCGAATTTATTATTAATAAATTTTTGAAGCGTAGATAATGAAAATAATTTTGGCGGAAGAGTCTGTTTTTCTTCTTTTTTTGAATTTATTACAATCCCGTTTTTAGCTCCCGATATTTTTTGTTTGACATTTTCTATTATTTTTTTATCAAATATTTTATCTTCGTTTTCACGAGCCCATTTAGCTTTAAAATCCGAAGTCTTATTATTAAATAAACCTTCAAGTTCAAAATAAGCTTTAGTTATAAAATTTTCTATTTCTAAATCCCTGTCTACCACAAATTTTAAAGTAGGAGTCTGCACTCTGCCCACACTGTATTTACCGCCTGAAACTATACAATAATACTGAGAATAATTCAAACCCACAAGCCAGTCGGCAATCTGCCTGCCGTATGCGGCGTTATAAAGGTTTTTGGTTTTATCGCCCTCTATTAAAGAACTTAATCCTTTTTTTATAGAAGCTTCGTCTAATGCGTGAAGCCATAATCTTTTTATATTACCTTTCCATTTTTCTTTTTCTAATATCTCACGGGCTATCATTTCGCCTTCTCTGTCAGAATCCGTTGAGATGATAACCTCTTTTTCAGTCTTCAATAAATCTTTTATAACTTTATATTGTTTAGATGAAGCTTTACTTATTTTTTTAAAAAACTTTTCAGGAATTATCGGTAAATTTTCCAAACTCCATTTTTTATATTTAATATCGTAATCGTCAGGCATATATAAAGATAAAAGATGACCGTAGCACCAGGTAATCTTAATTCCGTTTTTTTCCATAAAGCCGTTTCCGCCGGCGGTTACTCCCAGCGCTTTTCCTATATCTTTCGCTTGAGACGGCTTTTCACAGATATAAAGCATTATTTCACCTCCTTATTTTCTATCGGTTGAGTAAATTCTTCTATAATATTTTCAAAATTTAATTCTTTATCTATTCTGTCAAATCCGTAAGTTTCTCCGCCTAAAGTAAAAATTTCCAGATTGTATAACTTAAATATTTTTTCAAAAATACCGGAATAAAGTTTATAATCCGCGAATTTATTTGCAGGAACTATCGTTTTATTAAAAAAGTGAATTATTTTAAAATTATGTTCGTCTATTTCTATATAATCAAATTTATATTTTAAAAATTCTTTTAGAAATGGCGAAAAACAGACTATCAGCGTTAAAATAAATCCAATTAAATAGATATTAAAACTGTCGGTAAAATATCTTTCAAAAATAAAATACATAAAAATAAAAACTACTAATCCCAATACAGCGTCTAAAACAAGCGTTTTTTTACTGTGTTTTATAATCATATATCCTCCAAAATATAATCTCCGTTATAGCCCGTTATTTTTTTAATTTCTTTTATATTTCTTTGTCCCTGCTTATTTCTTTCTAAATAAATTACAAAATTAATAGTATCGGCTATAAACTTTTTAATAGCTTCATACGGCCATCCTACCTGCGCCTGTAAAACTAAAGTCTCAAGCCTTGTTAATGCTTCCTTTGCTGAATTTGCGTGAATAGTAGAGCCTCCCGAGTGCCCTGTATTAAGCGCTGCTAATAAATCGTACGCGGACGCATCTCTTACCTCTCCAAGAATAATTTTGTCCGGCCTTAAACGTAAAGATAACTTTACTAAATCTCTTTGCGATACGTTAATTTCAAGATTGGCTTGCGCTTCTAATCTGGCAATATTCGGAGAGTCTATTTTTAATTCTTTGGTATCTTCTATAACGATAATCCTGTCGGACTTGTCTAATTCTTTTAAAACAGCGTTAAAAAAAGTCGTATTATGGGTTACGATATAATTGTCTGTTATATATAAATGTTCAGGACTGCCTAATAAAATACATTGAGCTTCGGCGTAGCGGCTAAATTCTATCGATTTAACGGCAACAAGTTTTATTTTTCCGTGTTTTTTTGCCGGATTAAAGATTTGAATAAAAACTTCTTTAGTCTGTTTTGATATTATCCGTTTTAACAAAGCGGTAGTAATTTCCTTTTTCTTTGAATAATCTATATAAACTTCCCATAAATGATCGCCGCTTGCTTCTGCCATCCGTCCGTCCTTAAAAGTGATTTGATAGATAGGTAATATGCCTTGCGGAAATATATCTATTACGGTAGTGGTCTTATTATCCGGCGTAGAAACTATGTCGCTCTTTTTAATGTCGCCCATTCGTTTAAAGCCGTCAGGAGTATAGACTAATGAATCTATAGGCTGAGCTTTTCCCGAGCTCGTTCCTCCGGCAATTAAAAAATTATTCTTTCCCACGATCATATTTTGAAAAAATTTAATAACATTTTCGCTTAGTCCGTAATCTTCTAAAGTCGGATTAAATTTTGAGAATTTTCTTATAGATAAAATCGGCGACTCGGATACGGGCGGAATGGCTCCCGCCACTCTGGAGCCGTCTTCAAGACGGGCTTCTAAAAGAGGACTTCTTAACGAAAGTTCTTGATTAGATACTCTTGCTAAAAGTTCCATTGAAGCCATCAGCATATCAAAACTTATCAGAGCATCGGTTTTTTTTTGGATGCCTTTTTCCTCTATCCAGATGTTATCAGGGGAGTTAATCATAATCTCCTGAATATAGTCGTTTAACAAATAATTCTTGAGCGGTTCTAAAGTGTCTTTTAATATTTCATAAGGAGTTATCAAAGTATTATTCCTTAATTTGTTTTAACTAATTTATTTTATCTATGATTTTTAATCATATAATATTATCTTAAATCATATATTAAAATAAGTCAAGCGAAAGTAAAAATATTTTAAAAATTTATATTTATATATTTTTATTTAAATATTATTT
>JAKACI010000229.1 GCA_021821565.1 bacterium
ATAGCTATTATAGTTTTCAATTGTTATTGCAAAATAAAAATGACAGCTGCAACTGCCGTCGGGTTCACTTCGCATAAAGCCTCCATATTGATAATTAATTAAATTGTTGGATGAAATTTAATACCTTAAATTTGTTTTTAATTATCCTATTAATAAAAACTTATGTCAAGCAAAAATTTACTAAAAAATTTACTAAAACAGAAACTCCAAAATTTTATTTTTAATAAAATTAAAACTATTATAAGATAACATAATTGATTTTTATTTAAATGTTTAATATTATATTTGCATATTTGTTTATTAATTAAATTTAAAATAAGCATTAACCAGTATAATTATTAATTTAAATTGGCTTAAATTATGAGTCCTTCAATAGCAATCGGAATTATAGGCATAGTTATCCTCCTCGGTTTCGTCGGAGAAATGTTTTTCTCTTTTACAAAAATTCCGTCTATTTTATTTTTAATGCTGGCAGGCCTCATGTTAGGTCCGATTTATCATATATTTAATCAGCAGCTTTTTATTGATTTTGCTCCTTACTTAAGTACTTTAGTACTAATTCTTATTATGTTCTCGGGCGGGCTTGAGCTTAATTTTATAACTGTTTTTAAAAGTTCTATTTATTCAATGTTTTTGATCATCATCGGACTTTTTCTTTCAATAGCGCTGGTTGGCGGATTTTTTTATATAATGGGCGGCGGCGATTTAATGCAATCATTGATGCTCGGCGTTATTGTTTCCTGTTCCAGTTCTACCGTTATTATGCCTCTTTTATCCAATATAAGCGTGAGCGATAAGAATAAAACTATAATAGCTATTGAATCAACATTCAACGATGCTCTTGCAATAATCATTCTAATTGTTTTAATAAATTTTGCAAAAAATTCGTCTATCAATGTGAACTATTTATCTACCGCAGGCGGTCTGTTGTATTCATTTGGAATTTCATCAGTTATAGCAATAGCATTTGGAATTATATGGTTTATTTTATTGAGGTACATTTCAAAAACAAAATATGCTTACTCTATTACTTTTGGAGGCATGCTTATTCTTTATTTGATAATGCATTTCGTTAAAGGCAACGGCGCTATAGCTATTTTAGTTTTCGGAATAGTTATGGGCAATGAAGAATTATTAAACAAACTTAAAATTAATTTATTTAAAATGAGTTTAAAAGATTCTTCTATAAAACAGTTTAATTATGAGTTTTCGTTTTTAATAAGGACTTTATTTTTTGTCTTTCTGGGAGTTGTTGTAGAATTATCACATATAACGTGGGAATTTACAGACAGACTCTTTATTATAATAGTAATGATAATAATAGGGCGATATATAAGCTCTTCTGCCACATTTTACTTAGAAAATTTAAAAAAATCGAGTAGAGAAAGACTCCCGAAAAGAGAAAAATACTTTTTGTGGTCAATGATAGGAAGAGCTTTAGCCACGGCAATAATGGCTTATATGCCATTGAATGCCGGAATTGCAGGAACTCAAGATTTTCCTGAATATGCTTTTTTAGTTATTATAATAACAAATATACTTTTAACAGGCGGGGTTTATTTTTACAGCAGATACGCAAAAAATGAAACGGCAAAAACAGAAAACGCTCAACAGGAATCCTGACCCAACTTCGCCATAATTACCGGCAGCATGTTGATATTGCTATATTTATGGGAGCAGCAAAAATGTAATAATATTAATGGGTTATAATTTTAGGATAATAAAAGTGGTGAAGTTGGATTAAGTTCCAGCTTTCGCGTGAATGACACCCCTCCCCGAGTCAAAAATTAAATCTTCGGAAGCCAGAAAGTTCCGGGGCTTCATAAGACTGTATTCCGAAAAAAATAAATTTCTAACCAGTTATTTAAAGTGTATTATTGGTATTATTTAATAGTATTATTTAATGCCACAAAATTAAAACTATCGGCACAATTAAGATTGTAAATATATTTACCACTTTTATCATAGGATTTATAGCAGGTCCCGCAGTGTCCTTGTATGGATCGCCTACCGTATCGCCTGTGATTGCCGCCTGATGCGCAAAACTTCCTTTGCCGCCGTATGCTCCGCTTTCTATAAGCTTTTTTGCATTATCCCATGCGGCGCCTCCGCTTGTCATTGAAATAGCAATAAAAAGACCTGAAATTATAGTACCCAATAAAATTCCGCCGAGAACTTGAGGCCCAAGAAATAAACCGAATATTACAGGTCCTAGTACAGGTATTAAGGCAGGCAATATCATTTCTTTAAGCGCCGATTTTGTAACTATATCAACGCATTTTCCATAATCAGGTTTTGTTTTGCCTTCCATTATACCGGGCATTTCTTTAAATTGCCTTCTTACTTCAATTACAATTTCACCCGCCGATTTTCCGACAGCTTTCATAGCCAAAGAGGCAAACAAAAAAGGAAACATAGCGCCTATAAATAATCCTGCCAGGACAGAAGGCTGAGATATTAAGAAAATATAATGTATTGAACCTTTTTCAATTAACTTTGCGTATTCGGCAAACAGAACAATTGCGGCAAGAGCAGCCGAACCGATAGCATAGCCTTTTGTAACAGCTTTCGTAGTATTGCCTACGGCATCTAATGCATCGGTAGTTTCCCTTACTTCGCTTGAAAGATTGCTCATTTCGGCAATTCCTCCTGCATTATCGGTAATAGGTCCGAAAGAATCAACTGATATAATAATACCTGCCATAGAAAGCATACTCGAAGCAGCTACCGCAATTCCGTAAAATCCTGCAAATTTATAAGATATAAGAATCGAAGCTGAAATAAATAAAACAGGCAATGCCGTTGACATTTGACCCACCGCAAGTCCTGCAATTATATTTGTTGCATGCCCTGTAGTTGAAGCTTCGGCGATTGATTTAACGGGATAAAAATGCGTTGACGTAAAATAATCGGTTATAATAATAATAAAACCTGTTAAAAATAAACCGACAAGAGCAGCATAATAATAATTTATAGCAGGATATTTGCCTACGTCTTTCATAAAATACATTGTG
>JAKACI010000230.1 GCA_021821565.1 bacterium
TTTTATTTTTATTATTTTTTATTTAGTAGATAATTTATCATTTTATTTAATTTTATTTTATTTTATTTTTATTATTTTTTATTTAGTAGATAATTTATCATTTTATTTAATTTTATTTTATTTTATTTTTATTATTTTTTATTTAGTAGATAATTTATCATTTTATTTAATTTAATTTTATTTAATTATTTAAGCAATTTATTAATTATTAATTTTATTATTCAATAAATCAAGTTTATTATTCAATCCATCAAGTAAATTCTATATTAAAAATTAATAATTACTTTCCTTCTAAAAATCTTGCTACATAGCCTATATCAACTTTGCCGGAAATATAATTTCCGTCATTGATAATTCTTTTAATAAAAGGTATATTTGTTTCAATTCCTTCAATCCAGAATTCATTTAATGCGCTTCTTAATTTATTAATTGCGGCAGTTCTCGAAGTATCATAAACTATTAACTTACCGAGAAGTGAGTCATAATAAGGTTCAACTTTATATCCGCAGTATGCAAAATCATCAACCCTAACATTCACACCGCCCGGTTTATTGTACATAGTTATAAGTCCGGGGGACGGCTTAAAATCACGAGGATTTTCAGCATTAATTCTGACTTCAATGCTATGTCCTTTAATTTTAATATCTTCCTGCTTTATTTTAAGTTTATCGCCGTTTGCAATTTTAATCTGTTCTTTGATAATATCAATACCCGTTACAAATTCAGTAACAGGATGCTCAACTTGAACCCTTGTGTTAACTTCCATAAAATAAAAATCGTTATCGCCCGCTAAAAGAAACTCAAATGTTGCTGCATTAACATATTTGATTTCTTTTAAAACTTTAGTTATAGCTTCGCCCATTTTTTTTCTCATAGATGCTTTGACGGCAATTGAAGGGCTTTCTTCGATTATTTTTTGATGCCTTCTCTGAATTGAACAATCTCTTTCTCCAAGATATACGGCATTCCCATATTTATCTGCAAGAACCTGAAATTCTATATGCCTTGGATCTTCGCAAAATTTTTCAAGATAAACATCTTTATCGCCAAAAAAAGTCAGTGCCTCCTGTCTTGCCTGATGATAAGCCTGAGTTAAATGAGCGGGCGACAGTACCATTCTTATACCTTTTCCTCCGCCCCCCATAGATGCTTTTAAAACTAAAGGGTATCCTATTTCATCGGCAGCCTTTTTTAAACTTTCCTCATCATCTTCCCCTATATTACCGCTTCCGGGAAGCACCGGAATACCGAGACTTGAAACAAGTTTTCTGGCATTGCGTTTATTGCCTAACATATTCATATTTTCAGCAGTAGGACCAATAAATTTAATTCCGCAATTTTCACTAATTTCTGAAAAATTGGGGTTTTCCGACAAAAATCCGTATCCGGGGTGAATTGCTTCACTATCGGTAACTTCGGCTGCCGATATTATTGATGATATATTCAAGTAACTCTTAGAAGACTGCGGAGGACCTATACATATAGATTCATCGGCATATTTTACGTGAAGACTGTTTTTATCGGCGGTAGAATAAACTGCCACCGTTTTAATTCCCATTTCTCTGCATGCCCTTATAATTCTAACGGCAATTTCGCCTCTATTAGCAATTAAAATTTTTCTAAACATATATTATTTTATTTATGTTTTTTAATATTCTTATATTTTTATTATTCAAAGCAGACTTAAACAGGCTCAACTATAAAAAGAGGCTGCCCGTATTCTACGACCTGACCGTTTTCTGCAAGAATTGATACAATACGGCATTTTATATCCACTTCTATTTCATTCATAAGTTTCATAGCCTCAATAATACATACTGCACTATTTTTTTCTATTATTGAGTTAACCTCCACAAAAGAGGGTTTGTCGGGAGCAGAGGATCTATAAAACGCACCGACAAAAGGAGATACTATTTCTTTAAATTTGGAAGTGTCTTCTTTAATTCCAACAATTTTATCAATTTCTTGTATATGCGATTCTTGCTTAGATACATTAGATATATTAGATAATGCTGCGGCCTCAGCTTCCGAAATCTGTTCGGTAAAATTATCCTGAATTTTTTCTTGCCGCTTATTATTTTTTATGTTTTTATAATCATGAAAATCAAAATCTTCATCTAATTTAATCTTTATTTCTTCATCGCCTTTTTTATAATAAAATTCGCCAATTTTATTTGACTTTATGAATTTTACAATGTCTTTAACGTCTTTAATATTCATAATATTTTTATATTATATTTTTATATTAATTGAATTAATAATAAATTAAATAATTTATTGATTTTTGATTAACTCCATCGTATTCATTTAAAAGTATTCATTTAAAACCGCCGTTTTAAATAATTTAAAGTCAATTGCTAATTATAATTACTTTATAACATTTATACTTATTTAAAAGTATTGATATTGATAATGTTTGTCTAAACATCTCAAATTTAATACCAATCTACTTTATCGCGCTTATTTAGAAACCCTTTCAATATACGATTTATTTCTTGTATCAACTTTTATTACATCGCCTTCATTAATAAATAAAGGAACATTTATTACGAGTTTTGTCTCAAGCACCGCAGGTTTAGTAGCTCCGGAGACAGTATCTCCCTTTATACCCGGTTCAGTGCTTGCAATTTTTAAATCTAAAAAATTAGGAACATCGATATTAATTGGCTTATTATTATAATATAAAACATTTACCGTAATATTTTCAAGAAGAAAACCCGCGTTATCTCCTACCGTTTCTTTGCTAAATTTTATCTGGTCGTACGTTTCGTTATCCATAAATACATATTCATCGCCTTCTGCATATAAATACTGCATATTTTTTTCTTCAATATTCGGCGTTTCTACTTTTTCGCCTGCCCTTAATGTCCTATCAATAACCCTTCCGTTAATTAAATTTTTTAATTTTGTTCTGACAAATGCACCGCCTTTACCAGGTTTTACATGCTGAAAATCAATAATTTCAAAAGGCTCTTTTTCAAATTCTATTCGGAGCCCTTTTTTAAAATC
>JAKACI010000231.1 GCA_021821565.1 bacterium
TGAAAATATATGCCGGCGAGAAACTGTTTAATATTTACAGTCCGTCTATTTTTAGCGCAGAAAAAAATCTTTTCTTAGCTTATAAAAATTATAAAAATGCTAAGAAATCAAATTATAAATTTAGTATTTCGGAAAGCAAAAGTTATTACAGAGCTGCCGAAAAAAGGCTTGAGCTATACGGAGGTATATCAAAAAAGCAGATAAAAGAAATAAAAGACGGCGTTTATACAAAATCCGATATTGTTATTTATTCAAATTTGTCAGGCATTTTATTAAAAAAATATGTATATTCCGGACAGCATTTTACCCGCGGACAGACATTATTTAAATTAGCGGGATTAAATACATTATGGATGAATGTATCTATTTACGGAAGCGATTTAAAATTTGTCAATGAAGACAGCAAAGTATCAGTTGAATTTTCAACTTATCCGGGGAAAATTTTTAACGGAAAAGTATCATTTATATATCCGTATTTAAAATCTCACGCAAGGGTTACGGAAGCAAGAATTATTTTTAATAATAGCAAAGGATTATTGCGGCCGGGTATGTTTGGAAACGCTAAATTAATAATGAAACCGATGCATAAATTGTCGATAAAATCATCTTCGGTTTTATGGACAGGAATTGAACCTGTTGTTTTTATATATAACGGCAAAGGTTATTTTGCGCCGAAAAAAGTTGTTCTGGGCAAAAGATGGGGCAATTATTATCCTGTAATAAGCGGTTTAAAAACAGGAGAAAGAATTGTAACTTCAGGTACTTTTTTGATTTCATCCGATGCAAACTTGAAACAGTCGGTAAATTCAATGGCAGGAATGCCCGGTATGTAATATGCGATGATATTAAAAAATAGATAGCATATAGATAATTAGATAATTGTCTGCATTAATAAAATAGAAGATTATTTATATACAGCCAAGACTAATTTAAGTATTTATATAATAAATTTTATATAAATAATATGTTTGTATATATGTTTGTATATTATGCGTGTATATCATAATAATATATATGATATTGCGTATAAATCATAATCTAAATTTTATAATAAATAATTCCATAATGAATATTAAATTTATTAAATTTGAGGTTTATATATAATGATTAAAAAATTAATAGATTATTGCATAGAAAATCAATTTATAGTACTTATTTTTATGCTATTCTTAGGATTTTTCGGTATAATGGCCGTTAAAAATATTAAGATAAACGCCCTTCCTGATATTGCGCCTACGGAAGTTATTATAAAAACAAACTGGTCAGGAGAACCGCCGAATCTTATTAATTTAAGAGTGACCTATCCTATAGAATCTTATCTTCTGTCCGCTCCTAAAGTTAAAGAAGTCAGAGGAACTTCTATGTACGGTTCATCGTTTGTAACTGTCGTGTTTAACAGAGGAACAAGCATTTCATGGGCAAGAGACCAGATTTTAGCTTATATGAATCAGATTAAAACATTGCTGCCTCCGGGAGTAATCCCGGTATTAGGTCCTTATGCCAATGCTATGGGCTGGGTTTATATGTACGGGTTAATTGACAAAAATCATAACGAAAATTTAGAACAGCTAAGAACTATCCAGCAGTATTATTTAAGGTATGCTTTAGAATCGGTTCCCGGTGTTGCTCAGGTTGCGACTTACGGCGGTTTTAAAAAAGAATATCAGGTTACGTTAAATCCGAGGGCGCTTCAATATTACGATGTTTCTATTCAACAGATTACAAGCTATATAAAATCATCTAATAACGATATAGGGGCAAGAGTTATAGATTCTTCTTCGGGCGCTGAACATCTTGTGTTTGTAAAAGGCTATCTGCATACATTAAAAGAAATAAGAAATATAGTAGTCGGTATAACTGCAAATCATGTGCCTATTCTTGTAAAAAATATAGGCTCTGTAGAAAAAGTACCCGCCTCGCAAAGATCGTATTCCGATTTGAACGGTAACGGTCAGATAGTAGGCGGTGTTGTTATCATGCAGCAGGGAGCCAATACTTTAAATGTAATTAATGCCGTTAAAAAGAAAATTAAATCTTTGGAGTCTTCTCTTCCTAAAGGAGTTAAAATTATCACGACTTATGATGAATCTTCTTTAATACACAGGTCTATCAATACGTTAAAAACCACGCTGTTAGAGATAATTATTATAGTTCTGCTTGTCTGCTTTATTTTTCTGTTTCATTTCAGGTCGGCATTGGTAGTAATAATTATGATGCCGTTTGCAATATTGGGCGCTTTTCTGGCAATGTATTTATTGCATATAAGCGCAAATATAATGTCTTTATCTGGTATTGTCCTCGCGGTGGGCGCGATGGTAGGTTCCACTATAGTCATGATTGAAAATGCCCATTCTTATATAGAAAGATTTGAGTATAGTCCTGATTCGGTTCCTGAATATATAAAAGCAATTAAAGACAAAAAGAAAGCAAAAAAAGTTTATATTGTGGAATCGGCAAAAGAAATGGGCAAACCTTTGTTTTTTTCTTTAATAATCATAGCTGCAGGATTTTTGCCTATTTTTTATTTATCCGGGGAAGTCGGAGCTTTATTTAAGCCTTTAGCTTACACAAAAACCTTTTCGATGCTTTTTGCCGCTTTAATATCCGTTACTTTAGTTCCGATACTTATGGTTCATCTGATAAAAGGTAAAATAAAACCGATAGATAAAAATCCTATTAATAAATTTTTGGCTTATATTTACAAACCTGCTTTAAAATTTGTTATGCTTTATAAATATATATTTATAGGTTTAATTTTAATTTTAATGGTCATGACTTATTTTGTTTATACAAGAATAGGTTCGCAATTTATGCCGCCGTTAAATGAAGGGACTTTACTGTATATGCCTTCCGCATTGCCCGGTTATTCGGGAACAGACGCTCTAAAATTAATACAAATTGAAGACAGAATAATTAAAAGTTTTCCTGAAGTTAAAATGGTTACGGCAAAAGCAGGCAGAGCCGATACGGCTTTAGATCCGGCAGGACTTTCTATGACGGAGACCG
>JAKACI010000232.1 GCA_021821565.1 bacterium
CCGATCTAACTTATCAATTTCTTTAATTTAATAGAAGACGGAATTCCTGGATTAGATACTAAAAACGACTATTCTTATAAATACGGCATTATTGGAAAAAATAACATCAACGAAGAAATCAAAGCGCTAAAAATTATTTCATACAAATTAATAATGGAAAACAGAAATATTCTGCTTAACAGAAATAAAGCCCGGCATATTTTAACTAAATTATTTGATAAATTTTCGTCAAAAGAAAAATACGGGGAAGAAGAAGAGACGCTGAAACTTTATCCCGACGATTTTCAAGAGCTTTACAATAACGGTTTCTATGATGAATACAATGAAGACAAACTATATAAAATGTGCGCCGATTATATAAGCGGAATGACAGATTTATATGCTATGAAGCTATATTCTGCTATGTTTGAAACTGCAAATATATCTGATTTGTCGCCGTTTTAATTTTAAATTAATTCTTTAATCCTTATAAATATTAAAGATGTAATTATTATTTAATTCCACATTAATCAGGAAATAATGAAGATTCTATAAGCTCACATATAATATGCCCGATTGTTATATGATATTCTTGAATTCTTGGGGTATTACAGGACGGTATCATAATTATGTTATCGCATAAATTAGCCATTTCGCCGCCGTTTTTACCTGTTAGACCTAATGTATAAATCTTTAATTTTTTTGATATTTTTAATGCATTAAGTATATTTTTAGAATTTCCCGATGTTGATATTCCCAGAAAGACGTCTCCTTGCTTTGCGTTTGCTTCAAGCTGTCTTGAGAAAACCGCCGAAAAATCATAATCATTGGCTATTGCCGTTAAATTTGACGTGTTGACATTTAAAGATTCTGCAGGCAAAGCTTTTCTTTCTTTATAAAATCTTGAAACCAATTCTGCGGTTATATGCTGCGAGTCGGCGGCAGACCCGCCGTTTCCGGCTATAAAAAGTTTGCCCCCGTTTTGATAAGATTTTACAATTAATTCCGCAAATTTTTGTATTCTATTTATTGTATCGTCATTTTCTAAAATAAGCCGATTTATTTCTTTTGATTCATTAAATCTTGAACGTATAATTTCTTCCATTTTAAAAATAACTATTTCAAATTATATGCAAATTTAAACTTAGATATAAATTTAAACTTATATATAAAATTAAGCTTAAACGCCATGCAATTAAAAACGCCAAGTAATTAAAATTTAGATTATTGAATATAAAATTTAATTAATTTAATTAATTAATATAGTTAATATTTTTAATTTTTTAGTATTTTTTATAAGTTGTCTTTTATAAATTTTATCAATGAAATTAATTATTCAATTATTCAATTATTTATTTACTTTGTGTGTTGAAACTATAATATAAACCCCGATAATAATTATAAATATGCCGATCCATCTTTGAATTGTTATAGTTTCGGACAACATGATTGCTGCAAGCAATACCGTAATAATAATTCCTATACTCACAAACGGGTATGCTGCGGAAAGGTCTATTTTTGACAATGCGTTTATCCAGAAAAACATAGAAATAAGATAAAATATTATTCCTGACAATACAAACACATTGAAAAACATATAAATAATTTTTATTGAAAATAAATTATTAATATGACCTACGCTTTTCATTCCGTATTTCATAAGAATTTGGGCTGTAACGCCCATAATAATAGAAATAAAAAGATAGAAATATACCGAATATTTTTTAGCATTCATAATTATATTATATAATAATAGCTCAAGGAAAAAATTATAGCAATGCATTTGTAAGTTTTTAATTCTTCCATAGAAACTTTTTTTCTGGATTTCCGCTTTTACAGAAACGACTTTCAAATAAGGTGTCCGATTAATTTTCCGCTTAAGGTATTTTTATTTTATTTAGATTGCAACCTTAATATTGTATGCGGAAAATAAATCAGATACCTCATACGTTACTTTATGATATATTTATTAATAACTCATAATATTTAATATGGACTTAGGATGTAAGGTCAGGGGATGCTATCCCCTGACCTTAATATTATACTTTTAATATTTACTTTTTAGGAGTAAGTTTTACATATTCGCAAGCTATATTACCGTATGATAATCTCAAGTCTATGCAAGCGTTTGCGCCTGACGGAGCGCTGCTATTTATAACATTAAGAGCTTTGTCGTAATCGCCATACCTTACATATTTTATATAACGTTTTGTACCATTAGAAGTATGAACGGTTATAGCGCCTAAATGAATAAACTCCGTACTATAATCTGCGATAACCTTTCTGCCTGGTATTTTGGATAACATAGATATAAAAATATAACTATGAGCCGACGCTTTTGGAATACCGCCAATGCATAAAAAACCCGCTGCAATAAGCAATGTTAATAAAAGTTTTTTAATTTTCATCTTAACACCTCCATAAATTTAGTATACTTTTTTTAAAAATAAGGCAAATGCCTATTTTTTAAAACAGCTTAAACCTTTTAGTTTTAATTAAATAATTATAAGTATATTCTTGTATAAAAAGGTAATTAATTTTTTATACATATAACATATTACAAAAATTAAAATAAACAAAAATTTTAATTACTTATTTCAATTATTTAATTATCATTGATTAATGACTATTATTATGAGTAACAGGCGATTGAACGCCGTAACCGTGTTTTGCGGCCACATAGCCGCCGGTTCCTGCAACGGCGCCCACAAGCAGCAAACCGCATCCCGTAAGAAAATTCATAACTACAATAACTAAGAAAATAAGCATAGCCAATTTGATTTTTTTAAGTTTTTTCATTTTTTAATCCTCCGATTTAATATTTTTTTAATTAATAATTGAAATTATAGTATAAATAAAGTATAATGCATAAAATTTTAAAATCAAGAATAATGTAATAAGAGTTTAATTTTAATAAAATATATATAATAAATATTTAGTTATTTATATTATAACGCTATTATGGATAAAAAACAGAACTATGAAAATACAATAAATAAATATGC
>JAKACI010000233.1 GCA_021821565.1 bacterium
TCAATTTCCAAGAACCTTGCTCCCGGAATATCCCTTTTAAAATCTTATCTTTAATTTCGTCAAGCGGATTATATCCGCCTTCAAACTTGTGCTTTGCCATTAGTATTACTCCTATTTTTTTGATATATTAATTATTTCTAAAGCCTAAGTCTCCGTAATCTATTGAACCTTTTGAATTTACGTCGTATAAATCAATGGGAAGTCCTGCAAACGGAGCTTCCTTCAGTTTTGAATCTATCCTTATAATCGATTTAAAGATTTTTTCTTCGCCTATTGCATTAATAAGCATATTAATAAAATGCTTGGTAATTGAAAGTCTCTCATTGACGTTAGTTAAAAGTATTTTATATCAAGACTGGTTGACAGATTCTATCGTGCCGAATATATCTTTTAATCCTACTAAAGAAAAATGATCGCCGGACAAAATCGGAATAATTAAAAAATCCGCCGCCAGAATGGCATTTTCAGAAAGATTATTAAAAACAGGCGGACAGTCAATTAAAATAAATTTATTATCTTCGTTTTTTATTTTTAGTAAATTTTTAATATAATTATCCGGCATATCAAAAAATGATAATTTTTTTGAGGAAGGCATTAAATCTAATTGATCGGAAATACGGTGAATCTCGAAAAGCTCTTCTTCTGGTTTAACACCGAAAGAAGCCGTAGCGTTTCCTTGCGGGTCTAAATCCACAAGGAGCGTCTTAAGCTCCATTTTCGTAAACCTCGATGCGAGGCTCACGGCGGTTGTGGTTTTGCCTACGCCGCCTTTTTGATTAATAATAGAAATAATCATTGTATTACCCCTTTTTTTTATTGTATAATTCACATATAAATATCTTAATAACTTATATATGATTTTTAATCATATACTATTATCTTAAATAATATACCTATAATAAGTTATTGTCAAGTTTTTTTATTAATTTTTTTTTTATTAAATTACAAAGGTTAATTATGGGAAGATCAAACTCAGGAAAAACATTTGATGAAATAGAATTTAAAAAAATTTTAAAAGAATATAGAATAAACGGCGGATATTCTCAAAAAAAATTTGCAGATTTAATAAATCTCTGTCAGAGCAGCTATAATAAATTTGAAAGCGGCAAAATGACGCTGTCGGTTAAACGTATGATTGAAATAGCTGAATTTCTGGGCATTAAAAATCAGATAAAAGACCCTATAAATTTTACTAATTTTAAAGGTATAATAAAACTTGCGAGTATTCCGATATTAGAGAATTTTGCGGAAAATTCAGAATCTTTTAAAATTATGGAAAAAGAAACTAAACATTATTTATATTTTGATTCTTCTTTTTTTCCTGAAGGAAAAATTTATGCAGTTTTAAATGAAGATAATTTAGGAATAATTGAAAAAGAAGAGTACGCTGTTATTAATTTAGACGATAAGGATATAAAAGAACAGGACGCGGCGGTTATTAAAAAAAACAATAAGATTATGATAAGAAAACTTGTTAAAAACAGATTTACGGGAAACAAAAAAGAACCGGATTTAAACATAAACGATGTTGAAATTTTAGGAAGGGTAATAATGGCGGTAAGGATGAGGAAGCTATAATATTTATCTTTTTATGCCTTTGTCTTTATTTAAGCGGTTGTTTAAGTCTTTAGTAAAGGCATCTTCTTCTACTTTAGGCGCATTTTCCTTTATCTTTTGTATTGTTTGCGATACATATTCTTTAATTTTTTCTTTAAAAAAATATTGCATATCGGATGTATTTATATCATATTTAGGTTTAAATATTGACTCTATTTTATCTTCTTTTATGTTATCCATGTCAATTGCATATTTTAAAAAATTAGTTTTATTAAATATAAAACATTCTTTGCCGTCTATAGTTTGTTTATTATATAATCTACTTGCTTCATTTATAGCTTTTTCAAGTCCAAACTCTTTAGTTATTACATATAAATCATAATAATCTCTAATTACTATTCTATGATGTATTACCGCCGTTTTCATTCCGATTAACGCATCTAAATTAGCGATATGAAGATTATTTTTTAATAATACCTTTTCACCTTTTAAGAAATTATCGCCGGAAGCAAAAAAAGTAACTTTAACATTATTTACGTAAAAATCCCTTTTTGAAGCAGAAGACGCTGAAGATTCAACGCCTTCATCTGTTGTAAAACCTTTTTGACGTAAATTTTCCATAATTCTATCTATATGTTTATCCATCTTTAAAAATTCATCAGGAGTTGCCAGATCAATATCTTCCGAAAGGCGATGATTAAGATAATATGAAAGAGCGGAACCGCCGATAAACACATAATCTTTAACTCTTTCATCCTCGCTTAAAATATTTAAGACCCTTTCAGTTTCAGGCAGCCACATTTTTTAGGACCTCGAATAAAAAATCCATGTATTTAACGTTTTTTAAATCAGATTTAGTCGGCCGCATTCCGTCTCTTAATATTACTTCGCCGCTCATTACGGGTCTAATTTCATTAAAATAGGCATTCCTAAGTTTATCATAAGGAAAAGTTAAAAATAAATTAAGATGATCTTCAAAATTTCCATAATTAATAAGTTGTTCTACAATTCTTGACAGAGGAAGCTCCGTCCTGTCAAAATCGTAAGACCAAAAATACCTTTTAGAAAACGGCGTATCTTTTAATTTATATTGAATATTCATAATTTACTTACCTCTTTATATATTTTATCATATAAATTTAATATTGAACCTTTTCATAAATAAACAGCCTTATTTAATATATTTTCTTTAAGTTCTTTACGAATGCTCCTTTTTCTGACAACATCAACCTTCATACCAAGCAAATCGGATAAATAAATCTGTGAACTACCTATCAATAAATTGATAGGCTTCCTGTTTCATCGTATGACGGCTATATCCGGTAATCTGGATACCCGCCGGAGCATACTCCGCAGGCGTTGGACGAATGTCCGGTTCAGGCGATACC
>JAKACI010000234.1 GCA_021821565.1 bacterium
TAACATACTTTGTTTTTGACGTAAGTTATTAATGGAAACATCTACCCAAGTTTTATGTATGACTTTACCTTTAAGTATTACATCATAATAATTGTCAGGTTTATTTTTATTGTATTTGCTTTTTAATAAGTTTTTTTTAGCAAATAATTTAGAAGAAAAATTTTTTGGTATAACTGCCTTCTTAATATTGATTAACCCGATAATAATCAATACAATAGCAATAATAATTATTACCGTTATAAAAACTCTTTTTTTTATTTTTTTTAATTTATGATGCTCTTCTATAAATTTTTGTTTAACAATGTCTTCATGTTTAATTTCCGAAATATTTTTATTAGCCGCTTCATATAATTCTAATGCATAAGATTCATCTGCTTCAATTGCTTCTGCGATAGCTTTAATATAGCCTTTAATAGTATAAGAAGAAGGGAGAGATAAAAAATTATCCTGCTCTATTGCGTCAATATACTGATGCCTTATTTTCGTGATACCGGCAACATCTTCCTGTGTTAAATTATGCTTTTCTCTTTCTGACTCTAAATATTTGCCGACGGTTTCTATTTCAGTTTTCATACTTTAATAATAAATTAATTAATAAAGCATTTTTTTTATTTTATTAAGGTAGCCTGACGCTTTAATTCCAAATATATTAAGCTTGTTTTGGCTATAAATTTTCTTAAATAAGGCATAAGACTTTTTATATTTTTTCAATTTAAAATAACTTTCCGCTTCTTTAAACTGCGCAGGTACGAAATAAGCATCTATCATCAATGCTTTCTTATAATTCATTATAGCTTCTACATAGTTTTCTTTTTTTGAATAATAATTTCCTAAGTAATAGTAAGTCAAAAAATATTTTTTATTCAATGCTTGGGAAATTAAGAGATATTTTTTAGCTTTTTTAAGTTTGTTTTCAATGATATATACCTTACCGAGAAGAGTATATGCTTGATACGGCTCATTATAAAAAGGATTTGCAAGAGCAGATTTCAAATTTGCGGCTGCAAGACTATAATTCTTTGTTTTTATATAAATCATTGCAAGATTATAATATGCGTAAGAAAATTTTTTATTGATAGAAACAGCCTTATTGAAGTATTTGATAGCTTTATTTTGCCTGTGGGTCATCATATAAACCGTACCTATGGCGTTATAGTTTTTAGCCGAATAAGGATTAACGGTCTCGGCTCTTATAAATTCTTGTAACGCCTTAACATAGTTGCCGCTGTTGAAATATCCCGAACCAATCCTGTAATAAAGATTAGATTTAAGTTTATCCGTCCTGCCGACTTGAGAGAGTCCGCACCCATACAGCATTAGAGAAAAAGATAAGCTCAATATAATAATAAAGCTTATTTTAACAACTGATTTTTTTCCTGAATTAAAAAGTCTGATAGCCATATTCAGTTATGTTTTAAATTAATTTATATTTTTATATTTAGCTATTTATTTAGCTATTTAAATTAAATATAAAGTTAAGTTAAGTTAAGTTAAGTTAAGTTAAGTTAAGTTAAGTTAAGTTAAATATTAATTGAATTAAATATAAAATTAAATACTGCCGCCCGTTATAATTTAATTAAAATTATATATTTATTATATATCCTTAATCCTGCAATAGGAAATAATTACTTCTATAACTCCCCTCCCCCTTGCGAGAGTGGACCAATGGGAGGGGTAAACATACACGGTTTATTATTCGCCCCCGTCCTAACCCTCCCCCTTAATGAATGGGGGGAGGGGAGTTAATTAGGATTTCTATCGCAGAATTAAGGAATATTTTCAAAATATGTCATATTTCTAAATTTTGTAAATCTGTCTTTTATTTTATCGCCGTCTATTGAAATAAGTCTGTCAATACTAAAAGATTCAACAGCAAATGATGCCATTATATTCCCGAAGACAAGAGCCTTTTTTAAATTTTCATCGCTTAAATCACCTGTATTATCAATATACCCTAAAAAACCGCCCGCAAATGAATCCCCTGCCCCCGTGGGGTCTATTATATTTTCCAAAGGATATGCCGGAACCATAAAAAACATTTTATCGGTAAATAGCGTGGCTCCGAAAGAACCTCTTTTAAGCACTATTATTTTAGCGCCGTATGTAAATATTTTTTTGGCTGCCGAAAATATAGATGTCTCTTCAGTTAAAAGCCTAGCTTCTGATTCATTTATAATAAATATATCGGATTTTTTTATAACTTCCAGCAATTTATTTTTCTTTTTTTCAATCCAAAAATTCATAGTATCTAAAGCTATTAATTTAGGAGACGGCATTTGTTCTAAAACTTCAAGCTGTATATCAGGATCTATATTTGCTAAAAAAAGCGCGTCGTTTTTAAATATATGCGGAACGAAAGGCTTGAAATCCAAAAATACGCCGAGTTCGGTATTGAGTGTTTGAGGGTCGGACATATCGTAATCGTATTTTCCTGCCCAGTGAAATGTTTTGCCATGTTTTTTAATTATATTGTCGACATTTATGTTTTTAATTTTTAAAAGGTCAATGTATTTATCGTCAAAATCATTTCCTACAACGGCAATAACATTAACATCCGTAAGATATGAAGATGAGATAGAAAAAAAAGATGCCGAGCCTCCTAATATATTTTGTTTTTTTTCAAAAGGCGTTTCTATGCTATCAAGAGCAATCGAACCTACAACAGTTATAGCCATATTTTTTACGTTCCTCTATATTAAATAAATTTAATAAAATAAGTTAATTTTATATATTATTTATATATTACTCAAATCACGATTTAGGATTTTATATCATGGATTCCTGCATATGCGGGAATGGCTTAACGAAAATTTAATATTTCACCTTTTGGGTGTCATTCCTGCGCATGCAGGAATCCAGTATTAATTATCATTAGAATACTTAAAACAATTTCTAAATAGGGATTTGGGTATTAATTTATTGTTTAATATATTG
>JAKACI010000235.1 GCA_021821565.1 bacterium
TTAAAGATGTAGAAAATATAAGGAGTTTTGACGGAAACAATCTTTATCAATTTTTATTAAAATTAAAAATTTATCAGCCTAAAGATTATACTAAAATAAAAAAATTATTTGCCGAACTGTCCGGCGGTAAAGACTTTGATATAAAAATTGATAGCATAAAAGATTTCCAAACTGAAACAAGCGTCAGTCCAATACCCGCTTACGGTAATCCTAGTTCAAATATTGAGAGCCAAATTATCGCTAATCAAATCAGCGTTGGAGTGCATGTAACTGATCATAAATTAAAATTAGGTCTTTATTTTAGAGATAACGAAGATTCGCAAGATGAATATCCTTTTGAATTTAGTCCAGCGGGATATTATGAGATGCTAACACTTTCAACGGTGGTAGCTGGACTTGAAAACAGGGTAATTATTCTTGATGAACCGGCGCAAAACTTACACCCTTCATTTCAGCATAAACTTTTGAATAACATGCTTACCGAGAACAAAAATCAATTTTTTATCATTACTCATTCGCCGGATTTGGTTGAAATAGATAAAAAAGATAAAAAAGGGAACATATTTATTTTTAGAAATAAAGATACAAATACAGAGATTAGCAGATTTCAGCCTGAAAACCTTGAACAAGTCCAACTTTTTAAATATGAAGAATTAAAACGGTTGTTTTTTGCAAAAGGCATCGTCTTAGTGGAAGGGTTTTCAGAAGAAATACTTGTCAAGCGTTTGATTAGAAATAATGTTTTTTTTGAGAGAATCAAAGGTAGCGGAAAATTTAATAACGATGTAAGTATTGGCGATATCGAAATAGTCAACATCGAAGGTATCGGCAGTTTAGTCAATTATATAAAACTTATTGAGAAACTTAAGCTGTATTATGCGGCGATAATTGATTCGGATATTTTTGATGATCCTAAAAAAATAAAAGACAATAAAGAAAAAATAAGTAATATTGCAAAATTCTTGTCATTAAAATCAGATTTTAAACCGTCTCTCGTTAAGGACACGCTTAAAAATAAATACCATGTATTTTACCAAGAATTAAACTTTGAGAAATATGTTGAAGAAGAGTTTGTGAGTCAATTTGAAAAAAAATATCTTATGTGGTGCAATGAAAGATTCGGTTCTGACGATGCCGATTGCGTAAACCACAAAAAAATTAATTATCCTTTATATTTAACTGAAACAGAAGGATTGTTTAATGAAATTATTAACGGCAATAAACTAAAAATATATAGCGATGCCATACAATATCTTATAAAACAAATTAATAAAAATGAAGTTAATTAAAAAAAATATTAAAAGAACTTTGAAATAAGGAGTAAACAATTGAAAACCGATGCCATTTTTATAAGAACTCCCGAAATAAGCTGGACTCCAGCAAGCTCTATTTACGGCGAAAGCGTAATGCATGACGGTAAAGATATAGTATTCGTTAAACAATTAACTAACAGGCTTGAAAATGGGAAAGGAGTCGCTTATCTAATCAAATTTGTTCCTCCCGAAGGCAAAATAATCAGAACGGTCGCCGTTGCCCGTTCCGATGAACACGTTTATATACTTGAAGGCGGACACTGTTTCAGGAACGGAGAGCAGAGATTATTTCCCGGTGACTACGTATTAAATCCGGAAGGTCATCCGCATGCCAATCTGGTTAATATTGAAACCGTAGCTCTTGTGATATGCACCGGAGCAACGGACGAAGTTAAAGAAATAACGGTGATAGAGCCGAAGCCGTAATTATTACGTCTTAATGTTTATATAATTTTAATTTTTTATTGTTTATTATTAAAGTATGGAAGCCGTAAAAAAGACAGAAACAGTTATTTAAAATACATATAATGCAAAAATAATTATCTATGGGCAATAATATAAACGAAAACTATGATTTATAAATACACGACATATAAATGGCTGCCGGATATTATTTATACTAATTCTTTGCATTTTTCTTGCCCATTAGATTTTAACGATCCTTTTGATTCATTTATTAGAATGAAAAAGATAGAAGATTATACTAAAGATGATATAGAAAAATTAATAAATGAAGCAGAAGACGAAAATAAGAAAAAAAAATTAATTGACGTATTTTATATTAATCAAATAAATGAGCAGAAACTATTGGAAGAGCGTAAAAAAGAAGTGGATAAAATTTTTTTGGTTTTATCTTTATCTGAATTAAAAGACAATATTTTAATGTGGAGCCATTATGCAGAGTTGCATAAAGGATTTTGCATTGGATTTAAGTCAAATATTGACGACATAGATATTTCAAAAGATTCAGAACCTAATGATAAAGAAATATTAAGCAAATTAAAAGGTAAAAATTTTTTGTTATTTGAAGAAGAATGTTTCAAATCTCAATTAATAAACCACTTAAATAATGAAAGCTTAAATACAGAATATGCTGACATTGGTATTGCGTCTAAGATATTTTCACGTTTATTTAATAAAAAACTTTTATCTCAAAATTTAGAAAATATAGATTATCCTAAATATAATACCATATCTGATGCCTTTGATTATTTTAGATGCAATTATACAAACGATAACAATAAGCAAACTGAGTTAGGAAAGATAGGGAATTTTTTAAAAACAAAAAGTAATTTGTGGGGATATGAAGAAGAAAAAAGAATAATAATTGCCTATAGCGATATTTCTAAAAATAAATGTCCAAACAATAATATAAAATTTGAAAAAAGCCTTTTGAAAGAAATTATTTTTGGCGTCAGGACTCCGGAAGTTCATAAATTATGTATCCGCTCATTAGTAGAAAAAATGGGCTATGAAAACGTAGAATTTTATCAGGCGGAAAGGAAAGATGATAAATATGAGCTTGATATTAAAAAAATATAAAATATGTAAATTTTTTTGATTTATTATTGCAGAATAAAAATATGAGCGATGAACATAAGAAAATAGGAAGAAATGAA
>JAKACI010000236.1 GCA_021821565.1 bacterium
TATAAGATAATATAATACAGAATATAGTTGCAAAATTAAAGTAATTTTATATTTTAATTTATTTTTAAAAAGGAGGAGTTATGCTTGCGCAAAAACGATTTTTATTATTTGCTGCGATAGCGATTTTTATGCTTTCTTGTATAATAATCGCAGCTAAAAATGTGTATGCGGTTAATTTAAAAAGTTTTATTTTAAAACCTGTTCCGATTCCTAAAAATAACCCGCAGACTAAAGAAAAAATAAAATTAGGCAAGGTGCTATTTTTGATAACAGATTGTCCGGCGATGGCAGTTTATCCTGCGCATCCTGCCATGTACCAGCAGACGGTTTTACGACTCCTACGAGGCTTTCTCAATCATATCCTACCACACAGCATTGGCGACATACTCCCTCCGTTATAGATTCAGGGTATCTTAAATTTTTATTTTGGGACGGCAGAGCGGCATCTTTGGAACAACAAGGTTGGGACCGATAACTACTCCGTTTGAAATGAATAAACACATTCATTACTTAACGGCAGAACTTTACGAGATTCCTGTTTACAGAAAAATGTTTAGGCAGGTATTTCACGCAAAGAATATTATTACGCCGGAAATGGTAGCTGAAGCAATATCGGCTTTTGAGAGAACTATAGTCGTTACCAAAACCCCATTTTACAGTTATATAAAAGGTAATAAGCATGCGATGTCAAAAAAGGCTATAGCTGGATTTAAATTATTTATCGGGAAAGCTTCATGCATAAGGTGCCATTACGGTCCAGTGTTTACCGATAATAACTTTCATGCTTTAGGAGTACCTCCTCTGCATCTTAAAGGCAAAAGAGCAAAACTTGTCGCTGAAACAAGGCATTATTTTACGTATGTAAATGCGCACCTGAAAAATTCAAACAGAGTTAAAAGAGATATGGGCAGATATCTAATAACTCATAAAAAATCGGATTTATATAAATTTCTCACGCCAAGTCTTATAGATGTAGGAGAAATGGGACCATATTATATGCATAACGGAAGCATAAAAGGTCTTTTAAATGTTGTAAAATTTTTTAACAAAGGCGGCGGAAATATACCTAATAAATCTAAATTAATTAAACCGCTGCATCTTACTTTGAAGCAGGAATATGAAATAGTTGCCTTTTTAAAAGCTTTAGACGGACCAAAATTTAATATAATTGCGCCGAAACTACCGCATTTTATTAATAAATCTAAAGTTGCTTCTGCAGTTACTTCTATAACTACTTCTGCAACTACACCTACGCCTGCGTCAGCAGGTGCGCAATTTTTTGCAGCTCACGCGTGTTTTTCCTGTCATACGATAAATGGTAAAGGCGGTTCCATTTGTCCTAATCTTTCTCATGTCGGTTCACAAAGAACCCTTGCATGGATAAAGACTCAAATAATTACTCCATCGGCGCATTTCGCTTCAGGAAGTATGGTAACTATTAACGGTAAATCTTTTATGGCTGTTATGCCAAATTCTATAGGTATGTCTAAATCTCATCTTAATGCACTTGCAAAATACTTAGAGGGGTTAAAATGATTTCCAAAAATAATCCGATTTTTCTTGACAATGTTTTTTGTTAAATATATTATATTATTTAAATTTAATAAATTTATGTTATTGTAGTGTTTAAAAATAAATTATTCAATTTTAATTATTCATGGTTATACAGATTATATAAATGATTAATAATTTATATAATCATAAGTTTAATTTATTATTTATTAAAAGAAACTTTTATTAAATAATAATATATTAAAAGTTTCTTTTAATCATAAATAAAATATATATAGAATAATATAATAAATATAAATCGTTCTTTGAAAATTTAAGCTTAATTCCATTAATTATCTAATGGAAACGGAGGAACCAGAAATTTTGGGGCTAATATTTTCTTATTTATTAAATCAATAATGACAATTTGATAAAATAGCAAGGTGTAAAATAAATATAAATGGATAAAAATTTATTATATTTGTTTTTTTATTCTATTACTTTTTATTATTATTTTATGTATTGCAATTGATAATATAATAAGGAAATAAGGGATTACTCTTTACTCCTAGCCCGTCAGCTAACTTCGTAAGCTATTAAAGAGAATTTAAAAATAGTTTGATATATAAATTTGATATTTAAAATATTAATCTATAAAATAATCTTTATTACAGGTTATTTTAACTTTAATTAAGTTTCAATTAATTAATTATAGATTATATAGATATAGATTAAATTTAATATTTTTAATTAGATTTAAAGGTCCGATTATTTTATTATTTTATTTATCATTTTTACATTTTATTGATATGTTTATATTTTGGGTTGTATTTATAATCTAAAATAATCAAATTATTTACTACTTATTTATATGCTTATTTATTAACTTCTGATTTTTAAGAGATAAGATAATAAATATATAATTATTAGTAATTTCTTTAATAGCCGAAGGTTCTGTTTCCTTCGGCTATTTTTTTGCCTAAATTAATTTACTAAAGATAATATTAAAAATTACTTATACAAATAAATCGTAAATTAAAATATCGTAATGAAAATAAAAAATGGAGGATAAGAAAAATTATGATAGAAAATACTGTTCTTTTGATAGTTTCAATTATAGTTTTAATATATTTGTTTTATGTATTGATATATCCCGATAAATTTTAGAGTTTATTTATAAGAAATTTAAAGTTAATTATTATAGGCATTAAAGCGACATTAAATTTATTTTACGATAATGTGAAATTTTAGTTTGCTATAAACAATTCATTATTATCGGTATGGGTCGGTATGAAATAGTTTAAAGCCAAAATATGTTATTTAAAGTTTATAAAAATTTAATTAAACTAATTTTTACAGGAGATTTTAAAATGCTAACTTTTTTATTAGCTTTAGTTGCAATAGCAATTATGTATGCAAGTTTATTTTTATTAAT
>JAKACI010000237.1 GCA_021821565.1 bacterium
AAAATAATAAAAATAATCAGAGTTTATCATTTATTAATTCTATTGTTAAGTATATTCCTATTCACGGTTTTTATATCACTTCAGATTTAAGCATCCCGCATTTATCTAAACTTCCTAAAAATATAAAACCATTTTTGATTAACGGAGGATTAAATTTAAAAATACATGCGGCAGGTAATTTATATAATAATTTAAATATAAGCAGTAAAATAAAGTTGACAAATTTTATTTTTTCGGGAGCGGATATTAAAAAGGGACTTATACTTGCAAATTATTCCGTTAAAAAAGAAAAAGAAAACGAAAATAATAAAAATATAATAAATAAAAACGAAAATAACGCAAATAGAAATATTTTTCCTTTTAGAGGAGTAATAAAGTTTCCTAAAATTGAATTAACAATATTTAAGGGTAAATTTTATTCAAAAGGAAAAATAAATTTAGCGGATATGCAGGGAAAATTTAATTCTGCATTAAATAAATTGTCAATAGGGGATATTATAGATTTTTATGATGCCGAAAAAATCCCTCAATTTACAGGAAATGTTTACGGAAAAGTTAAAACGTTTATTAAAATAGGGAAAAATTTTTATGTAGCAAATTTAGAGCATATTATAGTGAAAAAACCTGTTGAATTATTTAAATACAGATCAAAAGGCATGAGAAAAATTATTTCTATTAATTATTTAAATAATATTAATGTATCGGGAAATACTTTAATTAATAATAATTCTGTTATACTAAGCGATATTAGAGCAAATTCAAAAAATGTAAGCGCAATTACTTCCGGTAAAATATCGTATCAAAACAAAGATTTATCTATTTTGATACGGGGAAAATATAAATCTATGCCTGAAATAAGTTTATTTAGTAAATATAAAAGCCGCTATTTCAGCCCTGCTTCTTCAGGTGCCGTAAAAGTGCATTTTAAAGGAAATTTTCATGCGATTTCTTTTTTTATTACAGGAAAATTAAAATCATTATATATCAATAAATATTTTAAAAACTACGGCGGGAAATGTATAATAAATATCTTGCCTCACGGAACGGTTTATTTTAAAAAAGTCTTATTAAAAGAAAAACAAGGCGGAAATAGCAATAGCAACATTGTCAATGGTAAAAATGACAGAAATATAACAAATAAAACGGCAGTAAAATCGCCTATTATGAAGAATATGAATATGAATAGCGGAAATAATAATCAGAATAATCAGAATAATCGGGGTATAGTCAGTTTTTCGGGTAAAGTATTTAAAGTAAATAAAAAAAGTATAATAAAAGGTAATTTTAACGCTTTAAATATTCATTTTTATACTAAGAATATTTCAGGTATGCTGAATGCAAAAGGGAGGATAGGCGGAGCTTTTTCAAATCCGAATGTTTATATTGCTTTATTTTCTAAAAAAGTAAATATTTACGGACAATATTTATATAAAGTAAATTCAAATTTAATAATAAATAAAAGAAATTTAAAAATTAAAAAATTATCTGCCGTATATAAAAATATTATACAAAAAGGTCATCATTCTATTACGCCAGTGAATAATATTGGCGTAAAGCGCGTAAAGCGGCGGGGGGGTCAGCCCGCTGCCGTGCCTGCTATTACACATTCTATTACGCCCCCCGCCGTGCTTTCTGTTGCTTCATCTATTATTTACGGTTCGGGTATTATTGACTTTAAGGCTTCAAAAACAAAAAATTACAATTACGACGTAAATATTTATGCAGACAATATAAAACTTTCAAATTTAAATTTAATGAAAAATTTAATTAAAAGTAAAAATGTTAATAATATAAATATAAAAGGTGTGTTAAATTTCAATCTCCATTTAGGCGGATTTTTCAAGTTTCCTATGGTTAGCGGTGATATCAGCGCAAAAAAAATATATTTAAATAATTATTATTTAAATACCGTCGGCGCAAAGCTTTCATCTTCAAATAAAAAAATAAAAATAAATATAAACGCTTTAAACGGAAAAATAGATACGACTGCTTCTTTTGAGTTAAAAAAAGGATACCCGTTCAAGTTTTTGTCTAAAATAAAAAATGTAAGCATAAATTATAAAAAAACATTGGTTGTCTTAAACGGCGGTATTTACGGTAGCGGAAAGTTGAATTCGCTTGAAAATTCCGATGTTTTTGGCAAATTTGATTACGTGTATATAAAACACGGTTCAATGTTTTTAAAAAATGTGAAAAATATACGTTTGGCATATATGAACCGCAGCTTAACAATTAGCGGTTTTAAACTCAAAGGCAATTCTAATTATTTCCAGATAAGAGGCGATATTACGGATAAGCGTTATAATCTCGTCGTTAATGACAAGACAAGTCTTTCAATTCTAGATTTGATGTCAAATAGGATATTAAATTCTTCGGGATTTATTTCAAGTTCTGCCGTTATTTTTGGTCACATAAACGATCCTAAAATATACGGATACGCAAATATTAAAAAAGGCTTAATTGAAACTTACGCAAATCCTCAATATGCCGTATCTCGTTTAAGAGGGCATATTACTTTCAATAAAAATTTAATTATGCTTAATAAAATTCATTTAAGACTGCTTAACGGATTTTTTTCAGTAAACGGTTTTATTGTCATGAAAGATTTCAAGCCTGACTCTTATCATTTAGCAACTCAATTTTATTCTGCGGTTTATCGTCAATCAAACTATTTTTATGCAATTGCAGGCGGAGTTTTGAGATATAACGGCAATAACAAAACTGGATTTATATCCGGACATATAAAAATTAAAAAAGCTATTTACGATAAGAAAATTAATTTTATGTCTTTACTTACGAAATATAAAAGATATGATTTTATCAGACCTGCAGCCAAAAAAATATTTTTAATCCTTCGCAAATATTAAAAAAGGCTTAATTGAAACTTACGCAAATCCTCAATATGCCGTATCTCGTTT
>JAKACI010000238.1 GCA_021821565.1 bacterium
TATCTATTTATCTATTTATCTATTTCTTGTTTTTTCTAATATCTCATTTATTTTTTTAGATAAATATAAAGAGTGGTGAATTTCTTCGGCAAGATTATTTTCTATTAATGTTTTAACGCCTGCATCTTCAATTATTTCAGTAGCCGCGGTATAATCGTTAATAGCATTTTCTTCAATTTTTAAATCTATTCTAAGCATATCTAAAGGAGCTGAAACTTGGTGTGACGCATCGCTCAGTCCTTTTTGGATGTCGCTAACTTCACTGACGGAGTGGGGTGTTCCTCCAAGTTCGGTTATTTTATCTCTTATATTGATAATATGACCGCTTTCCGTAGATGCAAATGATTTTAACGTTTGAATAAGCGACGGGTCGTTAATATTTTTTGATTGTTGAAGGTAAAGGTCTCTTCCGGCAATTTCGGCATTTAAAAATTTTTGCAGGATTTCAATTATTTGTTCTTTGTTTAAGATGTTTCTGTTTTCCATAATCTTCGATAAATTGAATAAAAAAATTTAATAAAAAATAGAAATAGATAATTAGATAAATAGATAAATAGATAAATAGATAAATAGATAAATAGATAATTAGATAAATAGATAAATAGATAAATAGATAAATAGATAAATAGATAAATAGATAAATAGATAAATAGATAAATTAAATTGAATTAAATTGAATTGAATTAAATTGAATAAACAGAATTAAAATATTAAATAATTTTTATTAAATATCTTTATATTTGATATATATATCAAACCTATATATAATCTATATCTCTTAACTTTTTTTATTATATCACATAAAAATTGTAATTCAAGTAATTTTAACAATTGATGATTCACCTTAGTTAGGACATTTCTAGTTGCTAAGAAGCGGACATTTCTAGTTGCTAAGAAGCGGACATTTCTACTTTGCTTTGACAATAAATTATCTTTGATTGACTTTTAAGTCATTTTAAGATATTATTTTATAAACTTTTTATAAACTATTTAAACGCTAATAGTTCACTGTTATTATATAGTTATCATATAAATATTAGGCAAATATTACATATATATTGGGTAGAAACTATATTTAATATTATATTATATTAATCTAATAATATAATAATATGATATATATTTTTTAATTCAATATTCAATTTAAACTAATAAAGTATTAATCGTATTAATCTATTAATTTAATATATATTGCTATTACGCTCATAATCTCACAAATAAAAATTGAATAAAAATATACCAGAAAACGATACTTTAACCGGCAATTCAGATAAATCAACAAAATCTTTACTAATAGCTATACTTTCTACAATTGCTTTAGCCGATTTTGGACTTGGGTTAAACACCGTCGTTTTGCCTTTATATGCTAAAAGTTTGGGCGCAAGCATAATTACTATCGGTTTAATAATTGCATCTTTCGGGTTAGCCCGCATTTTAATTAACATTCCAGTAAGTGTTCTAAGCAAAAAATTTAAAATGCAATTTATGCATGTCGGTATGTTTTTAATTTTTTTAGGGGCAGTAGGTTATTATTTTTCCACTTTTTATAACGAATTATTTATTTTTAGATTGTTAGAAGGGTTTGGTTCAGGGATTATAAATACATCTTCAATGATAATGCTTACCAAACATCTTTATCAAGATAAAAAAAGAGCAAAGGTCTTAAGCAAGTATATGATAGCAAGAAGACTATCTATGGGGATTGCTCCTTTTATAGGCGCTGCCGTAGCTTTTCAATTTCATTTTAAAAGCGCCTTTTTGCTTTATGCTATTATAATGTTTATAGGTTTTTCAATATCAATATATAATAGAAAATTATTAAAAAAAATTTACAATAATAATACCGACGATGAAAGCGCGATTAGGAATAAGAATGATATTAACATTGAGATTGATATTAATGATGTTGAGAATAATAATATTAACGTTGATAAGCTTAACGATAGAAATAATATTAATGACGGGAACGGAAATATAAATGAGAAAACCAGTATAGATAATAGCTATAATACAGATATGACAAACGCTAAAAATATCAATACTAAAACTGAAAATCACGACAAAAAAATAAAAGAATATAAAAAAGAAAAATATATTAATTTAATTGCAAATATAAGTTTTATGCTTTTATGCTTTTTAACTTTTTCTTTTTTCTTTTCAAGAATCGGTTCAAGAAGGGAACTTGTGCCATTAGTCGGAATAAGTATAATACATATCAATCAGTTTTATATAGGCTTGCTTGTATCTGTATCCGGTCTTATCGGAGTTGCATTGACATATTACTCCGACAGAGTAATTAATAAATTAGGCATTAAAAGGTCAATAGTTATATCCTTTGCTATTTCGGCATCAGGTATGTTATGGTTTATAATATTTAAAAATTTAGACGGTTTTATTGCTTCTATTGTACTTTTAAGCGCCGGAGGAGGATTTTCGGGACCTGCAAGAAATTTATATTTAATGGATAGCGTTGATAAAAATCATTATGAAGAAGCGATAGGGATATACAGAACATTGAGTGATTTAGGGTTTATTTTAGGACCTATTGTTATAGGCGTTGCCTTTAGCTATTATAATTATATTTCGGCTTATTCCGTCGTTGCGGCAATGCTGATTACGGCAGCTATTTTATTTGGCGCATTTGCGAAAAAATATTAAAATATAATAAAATAAACAACAGCATGAATTGCTTATTTATAGCGGTAAATAAGTGGTTGAGAATATGGGAATAGAACCGCGACCTGCGCCATGTGAATGCAATTAATATAAAAAATTAAATTAAGTAAAATAACAGCTTTACGACTTACTTTATATATTTTATAATCTTTTATTTTATCTTTTTTTATTCCTTTTTTTAACAATTTTATCATAATTAAAGCAAATAAAAAAATACCTCCCATATTTCCGATTAGA
>JAKACI010000239.1 GCA_021821565.1 bacterium
AATTTATAAAAGAAAAAATAATTGAAATAGTTAATATGCTGCAAGATTCAAAAGCAATAAAATTTTCAGAACTTATATCTATTTATTGTAATAATCATAATAATAAAGAATTATTTATAATATATTTTTTATCAATATTAGAAATGTCAAGACTTACAATAATTAAAATATATCAGGAAGAAGATTTTGGAGAAATTTATATCTCGTTATTCAATGAAGATGAGTTATTAAATTATAAATTGAAAATTGAAAATATTAATTAAAAAAAATATTAATTATTTAATATTCACCGACTTTTATTTATTTATTTATCTATCTATCTATCTATCTATCTATTTATTTATTTATCTCTCTCTATCTATACTATATTATTCATTTGACTGTATTTTTGCGATATCTTTATAATTACAATATAATTATAATCTTCCTATAATGTCGTTTAATCTGCCCGGAACACCCATTTTAGTGACAGGCGGATGTTTAGCGTTGCGTTTTTGAAATGCGTGAAGAATTATCATAGTATTATTAATTACGACATAAACAATTCTATGATTTCTTTTAAATCTGTCGGCTAATTTAATTTTCCAGAATTTATCCCTCATATGTTTGATTTTAACGGTTTTTACTTCAGGAAATTCTTTGACGAATATATCAATTGAATGATAAATTATTTCTTTTGTATTTTCATCTAACGACTCAATATATTTTAATACTGGACTAACGCCGCTTTCCGAAGAATAGTATATTACTTTTTCTACTTTCATTTTGAGCGAACTGATTTATTATTTTTTGTAATCGGTTTTTTAAATGGAGCAATAATCACCTTGCCCTTACCATCTTTGTATTTAGTATGTAAATTATTTTTTAAGATTATATCGCGCTCTCTTTTTTTACCTGTAAAAATATTACTTCTGCTATTTTTGCCTTTATCCACGCTTTGATATTTATCACTGTCTTTAAAGTTTTTGGAATAAAGTTTGCTTTTCGCACCAGTGACGGACTCTTTTTTTTCTTGTTCTTTATCGTCAATTTTAATCTCTTTTTTAAATACAAGCTCTGCAATATTTTTTTTTATTATTTTAAATTCACCTGAGCGCAAATCTCCGATAGGAAGACCGCCTATTTTAATCCTTCTTAATAAAATAATTTCTAAGTTAAGAAATTCAAGGATTTTTCTTATTTCCCTGTTTTTTCCGTTTTTTAAATCAATTAATAAAATATATTTATTTAAATTTTTTTTAACAACTTTTACATTATGCGGTTTTAGAAGACCGACATCGTTTAAATATACTCCTTTTTTAATTTTACTGAATATTTCAGGCGTAACATCGCCTTTAACTTCAACTATATATGATTTTATAACATTAAATTTAGGATGGGTAACTTTGTAAGCAAAATCTCCGTCATTAGTCATTAATAATAAGCCTTCACTCATAAAATCAAGCCGTCCTACAGGAAAAACAAATTTGGCTATTTCCGGTTTATCTATTAAATCCATAACTGTCCTAAAACCTTTTTCGGATTTTCTGGAAGTAAGAAAAGCTTTTGGTTTATTAATCATTAAATAGATAAAATGTTTATCTGATGCCCCTATTCTTTTTTCGTCAAGCAGCACAATATCATTGTCGGCTACGGCGGTTGCAAGCTGATTAATTTTTTTTCCGTTTAAAGTAATTCGGCCTTCTCTTATTATTTCATCGGCTGCACGTCTTGAAACTCCTGTATGCAGAGCGATAAATTTGTTTAATCTTATATTTTTGATAATATTATCATTATGATTATTCAATTATATTCCTCTATATTATTAATTACCTGTAAAATTATACACTATTTTCTTAAAAGCTTCCTATTAATTTGCTTTTATTTTTATTATTATATACAAGAACTTTTGTTATTTTAACTTTCAAAATATTATTTTTAGCTTTTAAAGGTTTATAGTAATATTCTAAATAAACACTTCTGCCTATATGTCCAAAAGTTCCGGTTCTTGAATCTACAAATTGTTTAGCCCTGTTATAATTTACTTTAATAAAATTGAAATTTCCTGCATTAATATTATCAACGGTTAAATTTTTAAATAAATAATAAATATTTCCGTGAATTGACTTTATAAAATCAATATTTCTATTAGTCTTCATACCGTTTTGAATAATTTTTTTTGACCCGTAATACCTTAAATAAAAACCATGTTTTTTAAAGTTATAATTGCCGATATCTGCTTTAATATATTCTTTAAAACAATGAACTTGAGAAATATAATCCAGCAATTTCTTAAATCTTATTTTATCTTTATAGTAAAGTTTTTGCCATAAAAATGCGTTAAAACGGTCATGTTTGTATTTTGACGGGCTAACAATTTTAATATATGCAGAAATAACCTTTTTTGTTAAAAATTTATGGGAATATTTTATATATATAGCATAAATAATAGGATTTGAAGCATAAACGGCGCTAACGTATTTCAATTTGCGCGCGGCAGTTATAGCAGTTGAATTATTAAGTGAATTATTAAGCGCATTTGCGGACTTAATAAAAAATAAATTTAAACCGATTAAAAATAAAAACAAAACAAAACTTGAAATTATTGAAATAGGAGATTTTTTATTCATTTTAAAACCATATGATATTTAAAATTTAATTTAAAATAATATTATTATATAAAATTTATATACTTAAAATTATATTATACTACATTTAATATAATATAATTTTAAAATAACATCAATAAAAAAACTAAAAATTGCAGATATAAAATTTTAAATTAAAATCGGATTTGATTCTTAACCCAACTTCACCACTCTAACCTTAAAAATTCATAAAAATACCCCTAAATCAACCAATCATAAACGAACTTATGCGGCTTTGCGGGTGTTTTTTATCTAAATTACGTTTGTAGTCCCCCATA
>JAKACI010000240.1 GCA_021821565.1 bacterium
AATATATATGATTTAGCTTATGTAGCCTTAAGCCTTTTTTTATCATTTAATCTTGAATATTTTACGATAAATAAAGACTGTATGATTAGTTTATTTAAATTAGTTGAAAGTTTGGTCGTATAAAGCGCAAGATTTGTAGATTGTTTCATATAAAAGCCGCTTTCCGTCTGTAAAATCATGTAAATTGATGCGGCAACAATTACATATAAAATTAGAACTGATAAACCTATAGATATGTCTCTTGAAATGAGTTTAATGAAAAAAGTTTTATTTTTATGTTTATTATCCATATAAAAATACTCTTTTCTTTATGCAATAATCTGAGCAACTAAGCGTTTTTTTAATTGTATCCAAATTAATAAATCAACTTAACTGCCAATAAAATGTCGGCAGATTAAAAATTGCGGGAGGAGACATTTTTTATAGCCGACACTAGAGATATCTTTTGTTTTTGGATAAATATTATTCAGTACCGAATTTTTCTTTCTAAAACTATTTACGGTTTGTTTTGATTTGCTTTTATAAGCATTTCAACAGCCTTCAAATAACTTTTTTGCAGCCTATTAAATGCGATGGTAAGTTTACCGATTTCATCATTGGATTTAACGATAAAATCATCGGTAGATTTTCCTAATGATACCTGGGTGGCATGTTCAGTTAGTTTTTCAATCGGTTTAATTATACCTCTGCTTAAAAATGTTATAATAATGACTAATATTATGACAAATACTATAACCATTGCAAAAATAGTCTCATTTAATACGATAGCCCCATTATTAACTTTTTTATGAATTAAAGTTATATAACCTTGCTCCGTATTGAGAATTTTTGTCAAGTGCCTTCTCAAAGAAATCCAGTAGTGAGCAGTAGCTAATAATTCCGTGTGAATTGCTATATCTTGATGCCCCGCTCTTGCAAAATTGACTGCTTGCGTCGTATTTGAAATATATTTAGTAAATAAATCTTTTACAACTAATCCGCCCGGAAGTTTATCTAAAACAGGGTATAATTTTACAATTCCGTCAGTAGCCTTAACATACTGTTTATACGGCAATTTTTTAGCAGGTATTATTATAATTTGTCTGCTCGCCGCCGCAACTTTGTACATATACCCTCTTAAATTTTGAAGCTTTCCGTAACGTAAATTGTAATTAGCCATTTCTTTCATATCTTTTGATATTGCAGAGGTTGTGGTATATGTAAAAATCTGGATTATTACAAAACCGACTATTAAAATAAGTTCGATCAATATAAGCTTGACTTTTATACTCATTATTAATTATACCTCCTTTATTATTAAGTCATTTATTGGTTTACACCGACGTGTTACAGCACTATATCATATAAATATAAATATAAATATAAATAATAAAAATAAATAATAAAAATAAATAATAAAAATTATATCAGATTTTAATATATTTGTCTTTTTCGTTCCCATAACAGATATTTACTATTTATATCTTCTCGTAAAGCTTTTGAAAAAAGAATATTGATAATTTTTGGCAATCGTTTAATTTTTAATAGTGCTTTGAAAAATCGTATATAATGGGATTCAGGCTCAACGGTAATCCATGCCTTTAAATACTTAGAATCGTTAAACACAGGATAATCATATATAAGTTTAGCGGTTTGAAACGGTTTTAAACGTGTATCAAAATGCTGTTTTTGTAGATTTAAACTTACGCCCCAGCCGATTATATAGCGTTTAATTGAATTTTTAATAATATTTCCGCCTGTTTTTTCCTGAGCAATGTTTAGAATAACTTTGGGCGTGGTATATGTAGGAAAATCATGACCGACCCCTGAATTTGTTAAACTTAAAGTTGTATGGATTTTATTTGAATAAATTTTTATTTTTTTAAGATGAACGGTTATAGCTTTTAATACAAAATTTTTATTATAAATACTTTTAAAAGCCATTGAGCCGTTCGGAGTGTGACATGTTTCGCATGAAATGCCTTTTTTTGCGTATATGCTATTTTTCCATTCATAGTAAGTATTTTCAAATAATTTTCCTTTGAGTCTTCTATTGTCAGAAGGAAGTTGATGACATTTTATACAAAAATAAGATTTTGTAAATGCTCTGGTTGGAATAAATCCCCCGTGAGCAATTTTACCCTGTCTCATATATTTTTTAATGTCAGGACCAAATCTGTGATAATATCTCACATGGCAGGCAGCGCAGCTAACGCTTAAGTCGCCCTTGCCCATAGGTATTTTTAGCGCGTTCAAAGCAATAACCATAGCTTTTTTTTCTTTCGTGCCATGCTGTAAAATACTCTTTTCTTTTTTATCTAAACCTTTATATTTGTTATGCTTTATATAATATTCCGCAAGCGGCGAATGACAGCTGAGACAGCTATTTACCCATGTTTTCCAGTGCTTTGAAGTCATTTTTTTTAAAAGAAGCTGTCCCACCACACCTGCGTCCATAGAATGAGCCATTCTTGATTCTTTCCATTCGGCATATTGATCATAATGACACACCATGCAAGAAGACGGAGAAAGAGATTTTTGAAGTTTAGGCCATTTCCGAGGAGGAATTCCCTCATTGATAGGGGTTTTCCAGTATATATCCAAAAATTTATGTATATTTTTATCTTTAGAAATTTTTTTCAAGTATAGATATTTTTCATTATACTTTTTATATCCTAAATTAGTTTTAGCACAGGCAGTTAAAAAAAAAATTGAAACAAACAACATAGAAATTAAAACTATTAACCCATAACCTAAATTAGTCGGTGATTGTTTAAAAATAAGAAATGAAAAAAATTTCTCAAAATTATAAAAAATTTTTGGTTTTTTATGCAACATAAAAAATAATTAGATATAATTAGTTATTTTAGTCATTTTTTAGTCATTAGAGATTAATTTTAAATAATTAATTATAGAATCAAAAC
>JAKACI010000241.1 GCA_021821565.1 bacterium
TGTATGCGCTGTAAGGAGTGTCGAGTTGAATATTAATTATTTTTTTTATTTTTTTTACCGATACTGACCCGTTTCCAGAATATTTAACATATTTAATATAAGGTCTTTCAGAAACTATAAAAGTTATAATTAACCCGTAAGGCGAAGACTTAACATTAACCATTATATTTTTAAAATATCCGGTTTTATATAATTTTTTTATGCTTTCATTTATCTTTTTAATTGAATAGATACTGCCTTTGTTAAGCAGTATATCATTAAGAATAAAACCTGTTCCGACTCTGATATTTCCTTCTACGCGTATTGCATATATTTTTTTAGAAAATTTAGCGGGACTTGATAATGCCGATAACGGTTTTTTACTATAATTTTTTGCAATTACGAAAGAGACCTCGTAAGCTAAAAGACCGATATTTTTATTTAGCGACTTTTCTCCAGTCCCAATATATTTCAGTGTTTTTGAATGATAAATATTATTCAAATTAACTATCATTGCATGGAGTCTGTATTGCGAACCGAATCTGGCAATGCTGCCTGTAATAATATAATTAGAATTATACAACAATCCTAATTTTTTAATTCTAATTAAATTAATTTTTTTATTAAAGTTAAAATAAGGGGCTTTTTTAAGATGCGAATAAGCTATTACAAAATAAGGCTTGGCAGATTTTATATATCGCAAAAAAAGCAGTTTCGAAAGATTTATCAATATTTGACAAAACAGGTTTGCCTTTTTGATGAAAAAATCCGGTAAAAACATTGCTATTATTTATAGATGCATAAGCAATGCCGTTTGAACACAGGACAACAATCAGAATCAAAAATATATATATAATATTTTTATAATATCGCATAATTTAATTAAGTTTATCAATTAAAAAAAAACAAGTCAATTAATTTTAATTTAATATCTTTTTTATAGAGCCGTTTTCAATTGTAATTTTAATATTCATCATATTTGAAAAATTTAAATCATGGGTAACTACAATTAACGTTTTATTATATTTTTCTTTCAAATTAAAAATTATCTTTTGCAAAGACTCAGCTTGACTATGATCTAAGTTTCCGGTAGGCTCATCCATAAGGATAACTTTAGGAGATGCTACTAAAGCTCTTGCCACTGCAGTTCTTTGCTGTTCACCGCCGGAAAGCATATAAGGTTTAAAATACATCCTGCGCTCAAGACCAAACTCGCATAAATAATCTTTAGCCTTTTTTATCGCCGATGCTTTTGCCTCGCCCTTTATGAACAAAGGCATCGCTACATTTTCTACGCAATTAAATTCATTAAGAAGGTAATGAAATTGAAAAACAAACCCTATATTCTCATTGCGAAACCTTGCCAAACGATTATCGGGCAAATTATTAACATCTATGTCGTCAAAAAAATTGACGGAACCCGAGTCTGGATTTAAAAGACATCCCATTATATGCAGTAATGTGCTCTTTCCTGTTCCAGATTCGCCTGTTATTGCAATAGAATCGCCATATTTTATATCTATTCCCGCATTTTTCAGCACTACAACTTCATCATTATTGGCTCCTGCTTTAAAAATTTTAGAAACATTACGGAGAGAAACGGCATTTATAAAATTTTCATTCATATCTTACACCTTCGGCAGGGTTAATTTTACTTGCTTTATATGACGGATAAATTGTAGCTATAAAGCTGAGAAGCAAAGCGGAAATACCTATTATAAGAAATTCGTTTAAAGTCATTCTTACCGGTAAATTAGTTATATAGTAAACAGAAGGGGGAAGTTTGACGATATGATAAACTTCCTCAATATAACCTATAAGAAAACCTGCGCTTAAACCTATAAATGTTCCTGCTAATCCGATTATGACGCCTTGAATTATAAAAATTTGCATTATATTTTTAGAACTTGCTCCTATCGATTTTAATATCGCTATATCTTTTCTTTTTTCCATTACCACCATTATCAATGTAGAAATTATATTAAAAGCGGCTACCAGAACTATCAAAGATAGTATAACAAACATTGTAAGTTTTTCAAGTTTTAAAGCCGCAAATAAATTTTTATTTAATCGTTCCCAGCTTAGAGCGTAGTAAGGGCTATGTAAATTTTTATTAATATTAGCTGCAACGGCCCTTGCATTATTTATATTATATAGCTTGACTTCCATACCCGTTACTTCATTGGAGCTTAATCCGATAAAATTTTGCGCATTTTTTAAAGAAATAAACGAAAATGTAGAATCATAGTTGTACATGCCGCTATTCATAATACCGCTTACCGTGAAAACTTCAGATTTTGGCATTACACCAAAAGGCGTAATCTGCCCCTGCGGAGAAATAACGCTTATTTTGCCGCCGACACCAACTCCTAATCTTTGAGCTAAAACTTTTCCGAGAATTATTCCGTTATACTTTTTATTGTTTAAAGATTTTAAACTGCCTTTAATAATATATTTACCTAAACTAGTGGTCATTGATTCCCCTTTGGCAGCAACTCCTCTAAGCACGCTTCCCGCAGATGTAGTGTTTGAAGACAGCATAACATCGGTATATATAAAAGGGGCAGCTTCTTTAACGCCTTTTATTTTGTTTATTTTTTTAGCAATTTGTTTATAATCGGGTATTAAGCCGCCGTAATTTAGTACAACAACCTGAGATTCGATCCCTACAATCTTTTCTTCAAGCGCGTGGTCAAAACCGTTCATAACGGAAATTACAACAATAAGAGCCATAACTCCTATGGCTATTCCGGCTATTGAAATAAAACTCAAAAGAGATATAAAAGAATTTCCTTTCGGTTTTAAATAATGCAATGCAACTTTTGTTTGAAAATTCATAAATTTATTTTATTTTTATTTTTTTATTCATTTAATATTCATTTAATATTCATTTAATTTGAATA
>JAKACI010000242.1 GCA_021821565.1 bacterium
TCGCAGGTAGGAAAGTAGAAATGAATCAAAATCAATTAGTTTATTGCATTTAATACATGCATTTAATACATTTAATACAATAGTTTAATAATTAAAACCAATGGAGGTCCCAAAAATGGACGATCATGTCTCAAGAAGAGATTTTATTAAAAAAACTGCGGTGATAACTTTGGCAGCTGTTGTGCCTATTTCGGTTGTTTCCGATGCCGGTGCCGCATTTGCAGCGTCAAAACCAAAAGTAAATAAGCCCGGTAAAAAAATTCAAATTAATAAGACAAAATTGAAAGAGTTTAAAGGGAAAGAGATTATATGGCCGGAAAAAGGTTCCGCCGAATATAAAAAAATGATGCTTCCCACGGTACATTTGCCTTTAATTGCTCAAAACGGCGGACTCGTTCCTCTTGCTATTGCCTCTAAGTATCCGATGGAGAAGGGTAATTATATCAGAGCTTACCATGTTTTTGACCTGAACAACCCTGATCCGCATATTGCTTCATTTTATCTGACACCCGAAAACGGTAAGGCGTTCATTGCTACAAGGATAAAGATTCAGCAGGAATCCTATGTTCAGGTTGTAACCGAATATTCAAACGGTTCGCTTTACGGCGTCCGCAAATTTATTAAAGTTACAGTCGGCGGTTGTTAAAAAGTTAAAAAACTTATTTAATAACTTTAATTATTAAATAAGTTTTTAATATTTTAATAATAATATAAATCATATTACAATATTTAAACAATAATAATAGTTATCAAATAATATAAATAAAATAATATACAGTTATTAAATAATATTTAAAAAATATAAATAAAATAAATATAAGGAGTTTGATATGAAATTAGGAGCAATTCTTGTAAGAATACCAAGAAAGGTAAAAGCCGGACAGGTATTTAAGGTTATGTCCATAACTAAACATCCTATGGATACGGGGCTTGTTAAGAATCCTAAAACGGGGAAAATAATACCTATGTGGATTATAAATAAAGTGGAGATTTATTATGATAAAAAATTAATAACCACATGTGATTACGGCATAGCCATTTCGGCAAATCCCTTTCTTGCCTTTTATCTAAAAGCGGATAAAAAAGCGCCTCTTGAAATTGTTGAGTACGATACTCATCATAATGTCTATAAAAAAACCGTAATGGTCAATGTGGTGTGAGTATATATATTATAAGGTGTTTAACCGGAGAGAAAATCGGCCGCTCCGGTCAAGTATATAAGTTTAAAGCCGACAGAATTTTTTAAGATACGGAGGATAGCTCTCCTCCCCGACTTAATAGAAGACGGGGTATATGAGTTATAAATTTAGATAATGTTAATGAAGAAAAAAAGGCTTATTGCGTATATGACGTTTATTTTTGCCTTATCTCTTTTTGCGGCAGCGTTTTTTCCGGTAAATTCATTTGCTGCAAAAATTCCAAAAGGTCCTTTTTATATTCTTAAAGTCAAAAAAAGCTTTAAAAGCGCCCTGTTTGATTTAAAACAGGGAATAGAAAATGCAAACTTCAGCATTATTGCAATTGCCCCTATATCCGCGGGCATAAAAGGAATAGGATATAAGATTCCCGATCTGGAAGTTATCGACTTTTGCAAACTGATAGACGGTTATAGACTTTTAAAAGGCGATATGAACTATGCCGCGTTTATGCCCTGCAGAATCGCTATTTATAAAGACGGTAAATATACGGTAATGATTTCCTTTTTACCTTCTTACTTTTCAAAATTTTTTAAGAATAACGCAGAGCAGAAAAAGACGATAACAGCAGTGACGAAGCAGATTATTCAAATTATGAATTCTGTAAAGACAGGATTTTAAAGGCTAATTATAACAAGGGGGGTTTATAATAACAATGGATTTAAAAAATATTACAAGAAGGGATTTTATAAAAAGCACGGCGCTTTTAGCAGGCGCCGCCGCAATTAATCCCGTTAATCTTTTAAAGTTTAAGCCGGTAGGAAACCTGACGATAACGTGGAACTCCGATTCCCATGCGCATCTTAAGCCCGTATTATACCGCGAGCCTTCCGTCAACATAGGTCCTCATTCAATGAACGGAAGACCGGGTCATCTTGTCGGAGATGCCTTCAACCTTTATTACGATATAAATCCCGGTTCTGCCATGGGCTATTTCTGTTCTTACGTGGATTTCGTAAAGTATGCGAAGCAGTACGGTCAAATGGGCGGCTACGCCCATATAGCATCTGTTTTCAATAAGATAAAAGCTGAAAGACACAATAAAACAATACAGCTTGATACGGGAGACGCATGGCAGGGCACAGGCATAGCTCTCCTTACCAAAGGCATGGCTGTGGTAAATACTCAAAATGCCATGGGTTACGATGCAATGACGGGACACTGGGAGTTTACCTACGGCGAAAAACAGCTTTTATCCAACATCAAAAAACTGAAGTTTCCGTTTATAGCTCAAAATGTTACTAACGCCACCTGGGGCGGTCTTATTTTTAAACCTTATATTATTAAAGAAGTCAACGGTTTAAGGGTAGGCATTATCGGACAGGCTTTTCCTTATGTTCCCCTTGCCCATCCGGCGCATTTTGTTAAAAACTGGAATTTCGGAATAGATACATCCCATGCACAGAAGATGGTCAATGAATTAAAAAATAAAGAAAAAGTTGATTTAGTCGTCGTCCTTTCTCATAACGGTCTTGAAGTGGACAGGAAGTTCGCCTCTTTAATAAACGGAATAGATATTATAGTAGGCGGACATACTCACGACATACTTCCCGCTCCGCAGATTATAAACAACACGATAATAGTGCAGGCAGGTACTCACGGTAAATTTGTAGGAAGAATAGATTTAAACGTTCAGAATAAAAAAATAATAGATTACGACCACAAACTTATTCCTAT
>JAKACI010000243.1 GCA_021821565.1 bacterium
TAAATAGTCAGCTAATCGATACATTAATTACTATATTATATACTAATTAATTTTTTAACTCAACTAAATAAAAATAACCCTGATTTTATTCTTAATTGGAAGATTTTATTCTATAATTATCTTTCTTAACGGTAAATCTTACGCCGTCAAAATATTCTAACAAAGGTATAGCATATTTCCGAGACACTCCTGCAATATCTTTAATATCTTTAGGCTCAAGTTTATCGTTTATTTTAAAAAAATCGCTCAATCCTCTTTGAATCAAATCAATTTGATCTTTTAAATAATATAAATCAATTTTTATTTTAACTAATTTATTAGATTTAACCATAATGCTAATAAGAAAATTTAACAGCTTTTTATTTATATCTAATTTTTTTTCTATTTCGTCAGGAGAAGGAACGCTGTTACCTGAAGATTTAATAATATTTTCAATTTTAGCTATCAATTCATTGTATTCTTCCGATAATTCATTTTCTGTATTTTTTCCCCTGCCGGTTATAAAAATATTACCATCTTCGGCAATAATCAAATTATCTTTAATTAATCCATTTAAAGCAATATCCAATATTGAAATATCAAAACTATTTTCATATATATGATATAATTCTTTTTTTGAAATCCCGCTCTGTATAGATTTTTTTTCTGTTAATAATTTTACATTTTCATTCAATGATTTTTTTAAATCAATATACTTTTCTTTTAAAATCGCAAATTTATTCTTCAAATCGGTAATAATAAGCTCTTTTTCTTTTAATTTATTAATATTATTTAGAAAATCTTCATAGGAAAAATACAATTTTTTGTAAATATTATCCAGATCAGCCGAATCTCCCGATAATCCAATAAAACCGTTAACAACATCTAAATCATTATTCGACAGGATTTGTTCAAAATATTCTTCTTGATAGCTGCCGTATTTATAATCCATAAACGGGTCTATTATAATACCCCCGCCTATTGTTCCTGCAATACTATTATCTCTAATAATAAATCTTTCTTTTGAAACGGTAGAAATTTTTCTATCTAATTTAATTACTATATACGCCCAGGAACCCGGTATTATTTTTTTATTGTTATACCCGGACGGGATAATAATTTTTGAGGTTAAATTTAAGCTTCCTGTCATAAACATAAGGCTTGATAAGTTCTTTAATTCTTTTTTATTTGATTCCAAATAATAAAATTTTGCAAGAATTTTGTCTGATGCCGTTAAACTGTTTTTTAAAGAAACCGCGTCTCCTGTATTTATAGTTTTTTTATCAACGCCTAAAATATTTAAAGCAGTTCTAGTTGACTGGAATGCAATTTGAATATTTTTATTATGAGATTCAATGCTCTTAATTTTAGATTTTAATCCTTCAGGCATTATTTCAATTTCATCGTTAACGGAAAATCCACCGTATTTTAATGTTCCGGTAATAACTGTACCCATTCCTTTTACGGTAAATATCCTGTCTATCGGTAAAAACGGTTTTGTAAAAGATTGTTTTTTTATAAATAAATTAGAATCGTTAAAATAGTTAAATAACGCCAAATCTGATTTATTTATATCTTTATTTATATTTTCTTTATTTATATTTAAATTTGTATTAAAATCTGTTAAATTTAATAAATTAGAAGCATAATAATCTAATTTTTGAATTAAATCGTTAATTCCTTCGCGTGTTTTTGACGAAACCTTAATTATAAAATCATTGCTCTTAAAATTAAATCCTTCATTATTATAAAAATCAACAATTTCTTTTTCTCTTTGAATAATAGTATGATTATCTACCGTATCAATTTTTGTAAGAACAGGAATTATAATATTGACGCCCAATATTTTTAAAATATTGAAATGCTCTATTGTCTGCGCCATAATACCGTCATCGGCGGCAATAAGCAATATCACCATATCCATTCCGGTTGAGCCTGAGACCATTGTTTTTATAAATTTAGAGTGGCCGGGAACATCAACTATTCCGGCATGAATACCTGACGGCAAAACGATATCAGCATAACCTAAAACTATGCTTATACCTCTTTTTTTTTCTTCAATAAGCCTATCCGTATCCTTGCCTGTAAGCGCTTTTATAAGCGAGGTTTTACCGTGGTCTATGTGACCTGCGGTACCGATAATTATGTATTTGTTTTGCATATTGTTTATTTATAAGGTTAATATTTAAAAATGATTTATAAAATTTATTATAATATTATATCGTCTATTTTATATTTAAGGTTAATATTTAAAAATGATTTATAAAATTTATTATAATATTATATCGTCTATTTTATATTTATGGAATAAAAAAAGAGTAAAAAATAATCCGGTCCCTTTCGAGACCGGATTACCTTTAGGAGGAGTGATGGAAAAGCTTACAGTTTTTAATTTTAACTTTTATTAATTTATTTTGAATAAGCTAAATATAATTTCATAGCTCCGCGTCTGACAAATAATAAATACTGATTTTCTTTCTCCGCATTGCTTATTTCCTGTTTATATTCATTTATATTGCTGCATACGGAATGATTTATTTCCTGTATAACATCGCCCGGCATTAATCCCATTTTTTGAGCAATGCTTCCCGGTGTAATATTTGCAACTATAACTCCGCGGTGTACATTTTTAAGTCCATATTTTTGCATATTTACGGCATTTAACGGAACAACGCCTATTCCAAACTTGTCGGTTATAACTTTTTTTACTTTAAATATATTTTTAGGACTTTTCCAATTTCCGACGGTAATATTGAGATTTATTTTTTTTCCGTTTCTTATAATTTCAATAGGAACTGTTGACCCAGGTTTAGTATTGCCCACAAGCCATGGTAATTGAGACATTTCTTTAACTTTGGCATTATTATATTTAATTATAAGAAACGGAAAAAAA
>JAKACI010000008.1 GCA_021821565.1 bacterium
AGCAAATATTGCATCAGTATTTTCCGTATAATAAAAATTAAAATCTAATTTTTCAATTATAGTATAATTGTATATTGAATTAAATTGGACAGAATAGGTATTTTTATTTTCTGCATTAAAAAAAACTAAAAATAGTATTTCGGAAAAAATCAATTCTGTGTTTAGTTCCTCAAAACTTGATGATGATTATATAGAAAAGATAGAAGAAGTTTTAGTCGCTTCAGATATTTCTTTCGGGACATCAAGTGAAATTATAGAAGATTTAAAAAAAATGATTTCAAAAGAAAAAGAATTGAATCAGGACAAAATTCAAAATGCTTTGAAAAAAGTTATTAAAGACAAAATATCTAGGGATTTTCCTCTTATTGACTTAAAGAATAAAAAAACAATATTTTTAATTGTCGGAGTAAACGGCGCAGGTAAAACTACTACGGTCGGAAAACTCGCCAATTTTTATAAAAACGAAGGCAGAAATGTTTTAATTGCGGCTTGCGATACATTCAGAGCGGCAGGCACAGAACAGATGGAAATATGGGGAGAAAAAATAGGTATTCCCGTGGTAACAGGCAAAGAAAATCAAGATCCTGCTTCCGTAGCGCACGACGCATCAATAATGCTTAAAGAAAAGGATTTTGATGTTTTAATAATAGATACTGCGGGAAGACTTCATAATAAAAAACATTTAATGGAAGAACTTGCAAAAATTAAAAGAACCGTTTCTAAAGCCACGGAAATTTTGCACCAGGAAACCATTATAGTTATTGACGCAAGTTTAGGGCAAAATTCTATTGCCCAGATAGAGCAGTTTAAGGAATTAATAGATGTTTCGGGTATAATAATAACCAAGCTTGACGGTTCGGCAAAAGGCGGAATAATTATAGATGCTATTTCAAAATTAAACCTTCCAGTCAGATTTATAGGGACAGGCGAAAAAATAGACGATATATCGGAGTTTTCTCCTGAAATGTTTGTTGATAATATTTTTTAGATATTTTTATATAATTTCTATATATTTAAATTTGTTTTTATGGTTTAATTTTTGTATTAAATTTAAAAAAATTTAAGTAATAGATAATAATATAATAACGGATAGCAAAAAATAAAATAATAAATAATAATAAATAATAATAAATAATAAAATTTCAGTAAAATTAATTTTATTTAAGGACATTAATAATAATGGATTATAAAAATGCAGGGGTTGACATAGAGGCAGGCAAAATTGCAGTTGATTCAATATCCGATATAGTCAAAAGTACTTTCAGAGATGAAGTTGTTGATAATTTCGGGTCATTCGGTTCTTTATTTTCTCTCTCTAATTTAATTTTTAAGTATAAGGAGCCTGTGTTAGTATCAGGTACCGACGGCGTAGGAACAAAACTTAAAATTGCTTTTGATGCAGACAAGCATAATACTATCGGATTAGATCTTGTGGCTATGAGCGTTAATGACATAGCCTGTCTTGGCGCAGAGCCGCTTTTTTTCTTAGATTACATTGCTGCCTCCAAACTAAACCCTGAGGCTATAAAAGAAATTATAACAGGTATTGCCGCCGGATGCAAAATTGCAGGCTGTTCCCTGATAGGCGGAGAAATGGCGGAGATGCCTTCTTTTTATAAAAATAATGAGTACGATCTTGCAGGATTTGCCGTCGGAATAGTAGATAAAAATTCAATTATAAACGGCTCAAACATCAAAGAAGGAGATTCTGTAATAGGTATCGCTTCAAACGGGCTGCACTCAAACGGGTATTCTCTCGCGCGTAAAATAGTATTTGATATAATGTCTTTAACTATTGACGATAAATTTTTAAGCGACGGCACGACCGTTGCAGGTGCCTTATTAGAGCCTACTATTATATATTCTGGTCTTATCAATAAATTGGTAGAAAAATTCGAAGGAAAACTAAATATTAAAGGTATAGCGCATATTACAGGAGGAGGTATCCCTGAAAATTTAAAAAGAATTATACCGGATAATGCCACAGCCGAAATTAATAAAAATTCATGGAAAATCCCAGAGATTTTTAATATATTAAGAGAAAATGGAAATATTGAAGAATCTGAATTTTATAAAGTTTTTAATTGCGGAATAGGTATGATAATAGTCGTAAATAAAGACCAAGAAAATAAAATTATTGATTTTATAAATAATTTTAATAATTTAGATTCAATCAGCGGCACTAATCAAAATTTTTATAAATCATTTAAAATCGGAAATATAATTAAATCTTCTCCCGTCAAATCTTCTATAGATATTAAAATAAAATTTATTTAAACTAAAAATATACTATTTGCATTCAAAAATATAACAAATATAATTAAATCTTTTGCCGTTAAATCTTCTCGTCAAATCTTCTATTGATATTAAAATAAAATTTATTAAAATTCAAATTTTAAAATAAATGAAAAATTTTCATAAAAATATAATAATACTTGCTTCGGGCAGCGGCTCTAACGCCATTAATATAATAAATAATTTTTCAAGCGCAAATAGTGTATCTAAAATTAGCATTAAAGCATTAGTATGCAATAATCCCGATGCTCCGGTAATTGATAAAGTCAAAAATATGTATGCGGATATAAATTTATATTGCCTTCCTTTTAAAAAAGCAGCCGAAAGAACTTTATTCGAAAAAGAGCTAACGGAAATAATCAATAAACATAAAATTGATTATATTATCCTTGCAGGTTTTATGAAAATATTATCTAACGATTTAGTTTTAAAAAACTTAAATAAAATAATAAATATTCACCCTTCGTTATTGCCTGCTTTTAAAGGAACACACGCTATTAAAGATGCTTTTGATTATGGAGTAAAAGTAACGGGCGTCACTATACACTTTGTGATACCTGAAATTGATTCGGGTCCTATAATACTTCAAGAACCGGTTATTATTGCAGAAGATGATACTATTGAAATTTTGGAAGAAAAAATTCATAAATTGGAACATAAAATGTATATTAAAGTTCTTGAATTGATTTCATGCGGAAAATTAAAAATTGTAGATAATAAAGTAAAAATACTTTAATCATCAAGATTAATCTTCGTTTATAAATCTATAGCCTGCGCCTCTTACCGTGTCTATAAATTTAATGGTTTCATCTATTTCAATATTTGAGCGGAGCCTGCGAATGTGTACGTCAACCGTCCTTGGCTCTACAAATGAATCGCTGCCCCATATATTATCCAATAATTTTTCTCTTGAAAAAACTTCTCCTGCATAAGTCATTAAAAATACAAGCAGCTTAAATTCGGTAGGACTTAGTTTTATTTCTTTATTTTTAACCATTACGCTATGTTTCGGCACATTGACGTTTATATATCTAAAATTGAATTCATTTGGCGTCGACAGTTTGCCGTCTTCGGAATCAAGCAAATGATTTATCGTGTTTACGTATGTTCTTTTAAAAATAGCTCTTATTCTTGCAATAAGCTCATTAATAGAAAAAGGTTTTGTCATATAATCTTCCCCGCCGGCTTCAAATCCAAGAATTTTGTCAACTTCTTCCTGCTTAGCCGATAAAAATATAATAGGAATTAAACTTGTTGCATAATTTGCTTTAATTCGCTTGCAAACTTCGTATCCCGTTAGATCAGGCAGCATTAAATCAAGTATAATTAAGTCGGGTTTTGTTAATTCGGCGAAATGTATTCCGTCGTAGCCGTTTAAGGCAAATTGTATGTTATATCCATCTTTTGCAAGATTATATTTTAGCAATTCTATCAGGTCTATCTCATCATCTATTACGAGTATATTCCCTTTTCTGGTATTATTTGTCATAATTTTATTAATTATTATTTTTGCCACAATATTTGGCTAAATTCTAACGGAACAACCGCATCCGGATGATAAGGAATAATTCTTACGGTATAATCGTTCGGCGGAACTTCGGCAGTAGCCTGCGCTTCATAAATAAATCCGTTGATTGCCCCCGTTATGCTTTTGTTTATTTTCATATCGTAAATGAGCGGTTTTCCGTTTAATATAGTATATAATTGAACCCTTATAGCTTCAGGTTCAATTATGCCAAGCCAGATCATACATTTTACATTATATGTGGAGTTATTTTTTTCATATGACGGATTTGCAAAATGGATACCTTCCCAATTTATATTCAATTTATTTTTCCATTGAACTATTTCAAGCGCTATTTTTCCTCCGTTCTCATTCCGTTTCTCATAATTTTCAGACATAGGTATGTAAGCTTTTTCAATATATTCTTTTATCATCCTGTAGGTAGAAAAAGCAGGGGTTAACGTTGCCATGCTTTGCCTGATTTTTTGCACCCATTTTGCAGGAATACCGTTTTTGTCCCTGTTGAAAAATTCAGGAATGATTGTGTTTTCTAATAAACCGTAAAGCGAATCCGCATCAGCTTTGTCGTCATTAAAATATTGAACTGTTTCAGACTTTCCTCCGATTGCCCATCCAACGTTTTCATTGTAAGCTTCATCCCACCAGCCGTCTAATATTGAGCAATTAAGCCCTCCGTTTGAAAGGATTTTCATTCCGCTTGTGCCGCTGGCTTCCAGCGGTCTTTTCATGCAATTAAGCCAAACGTCTATCCCTCCTGTAAGTTTTTGAGCAATATCCATATCGTAATCAAGCAAAAAGAAAATTTTGTCGTTTAATTCTTGTTCGGACGCGAATTCTATCCATTCTTTGATATGCTCTTTTCCTTTAATATCGCTCGGGTGCGCCTTACCGCCTATTAAAATTCTAACGGGATAATTAGTATTTGTTAAAATATTTCTTAACCTGTTTTTGTCGCTAAGCAGTAAGTTTAATCTTTTATACCCTGTAAATCTGCGGGCAAGACCTATATATAATGCATTTGGATCAAGAAAAGAAGGTTTTTGAGTTAAGTTGCAGCATATCTGCATTTTATTCATGTGTTTTTGAATTTCATTAATCATATAAAGTCTGTTTTTCATTTTAAAATCCCATATATCGGCGTCTGAAACTTTTAATATAAATTTTGAATTTTCAGTTGAGAATTTTTTATGCTCAGGCAAACCGCCGCAATATTTTATCCAGAATTTGTTTGATTCTTCAGAAATCCATGTAGGCGTGTGTATTCCGTTTGTGATATAATCTATCGGTATTTCATCAAGAGGCCATCTGTCGAATAAATCAGAAAACAAATCTTTACTGACTGCTTGATGTATTTTACTGACCGCATTGACAAAATTGCTGCCTCTTATGGCTAAATAAGCCATATTAAAAGGTTCATTGTTATCTGCGCCGTGGTTCTTTTTTCCAAGGTTAATAAAATCTTCTACGGTTATATTACATCTTGTAATATAATGAGACAGATAATGATATATAAGAGAAGAATCAAATAGATCAAAACCCGCTGCAATAGGCGTATGCGTTGTAAAAATGTTTCCTGCTCTTGTTGAAGCCAATGCTTCATAAAAATTTCCGCAATTATTTGTTATCATCCAGTCGTATATTCTTTCAAGAACTACAAAAGCTGCATGACCTTCATTCATATGGCATAAATTAAAATCTATTTTTAATGTTTTTAGCAGTTTAAAACCGCCTATGCCGAGAATCATTTCCTGTATGAGCCTTACCTCCTTCCCCGATTCGTAAAGATCGCCCGTTATGCCTCTATCAATGGGTAAATTTACGGGATCATTCGAATCTAAAAAAAATAGCTGCGTATTACCTATTTTTGCAAACCACACTCTAAGAGTAATAATTCTTTCCGGAAGAGTAAGAATTATTCTGAGCCATTCCCCTGAATTGTCTCTGAGAGGAGCAATCGGTAATGAATGAGGATCGTTGTAGGGATAAACTTCGTTTTGCATACCTGCGCTATCGACAATTTGATGAAAATAACCCTTTTGATATAACAAACCTATTCCAATTACGGGAACACCTAAATCTTCTGCAGTTTTAAGATAATCTCCCGCCAAAATTCCAAGACCTCCCGCATAAAGAGGCAAAGATTCATCTATGCCAAACTCCATACTAAAATAAGCAATATTTTTAATTTTTGTGTCGGGATAATTTTTTGCAAACCAGGTGGCGGAGGAATCGAATTTCCTCCATTCCTCTTTAATATTGTTAAGATCTTTGACAAAAGTTGCATCTTTGGCAAGATTATTACAATGGTCCAATGATACGGTTTCAATTATAAGATAAGGGTTATGAGTTAAACTCCAAAGATACGGGTCAAGCGTATTAAAAAGCTCATCGGCTCTATGATTGTATGTCCATCTAAGGTCAAATGATAATTCGGCTAAAAATTCAAGACCTGCAGGTAAAACTCTGGTAGAAAAATGTTGAAGCATTTTTTCTCTATTAAAAATTAAGAATTAATTAATTTAATTTTAATGTTATATTAAATATTAAGCATGAATGTTAAACCTGATTAGATATGAAATAATTATTAGAATAACACAATATTGTATAAGTGTCATCTAAAAATAATTAATATGTCAAAGCAAAATAGAAATGTCCTATTTGTTAAATTATTTTAACCCAACTTAACTATAATTAATTAACAATTAACAACAACCTATTGATATTGCTATATTTATGGGGCAACACAAATTTCTATGGGGACTACAAACTAAAAAATAAAATACAGTAATATCAACAAGTTATAATTTTTAATAATAAAAGCGGTGAAGTTAAGTTAAAATAAATATTTAATAAAAAATATGCTATTCATACAATACAATAAATATACATAATATATATTATATATAGTGTATAATATATATTATATAATAATAATCAATAATTTAAATTTTAATTATATCAAAATAATTGAAGAAAAATGAAACTTCAAATTTAGCGGATTCTAATGAATCTGAGCCGTGAACTACATTCCTTTCAATACTTTCCGCATACATTTTTCTAATTGTTCCTTCAGCGGCATCTTTAGGATTAGTTGCACCCATAATTTCACGATTTTTTAAAATAGCATTTTCTCTTGACAAAACCATCGGGATTATAGGACCTTCAGTCATAAAATCAACGAGGCTTTTAAAAAACGGTCTTTCTTTATGAACATAATAAAAACCTTCGGCATTTTTTTTTGTAAGAATTAATTTTTTAATTGCTTTAATTTCAAATCCGTTGTTTTCAAATAATTGAATAATGTTTCCGGTTAATTTTTTTTGTACGCCGTCGGGTTTAATTATTGATAATGTTTGTTCAACCATTTACTCTCCACATTTTATAAACTTTTTTATTTTTTTAATTTTTCTTCGCTTCCTTTCCCAATCTAAAGCCAATTTCCAGTGCTTTTTTGTTATAATCTTCAAATCCTTTAGGTACTCTTTTGACAAGAGCCTTTTCAATAGAATCTTTAGATACTACCCCTGATATTTCAACCAAAGCTCCAAGAGCTATAATATTAAGCCCCAATAGTTTGCCAAGTTCTTCCCTTGCGGATTTTACCATATCTATAGCATAAAGTTTGCCTTTGGCTTCGGAAAAGTCGGTCACAAGTTCTTTATCCGTTATTATTGTGCCCGTATCTTTTAAATCCTTGGCATATTTGGAAAAAGATTCCTGGGTTAAAGCAACCATATAATCTAAGGAAATTGCTTTAGGATAGGCAATAGGTTCATCTGATATTACAACTTCTGATTTAGACGCGCCGCCTCTGGCTTCAGGACCGTAATTCTGAGTTTGAACGGCATTTTTATTTTCATAAATTGCTGCTGCTTCGGCTAAAATTATTCCTACTAGTATTAACCCCTGTCCTCCCGAACCGGCAAATCTTATTTCAGTTATATTATCCATTTGCCTTCTCCTTTATTGTTTAATTAATTCTAATTGTTTATAAGTTTCTTCAACAAACTCTAAAGCGTCCTTTTTTTCATAGATAAGTCCTGTTTTAAATTTTCCCGATAGCTCTTCAGGAGTCATATTTACGGCAGATCTGTTTGGAACGGCTTTTTCTTTCTGATATTTAATCATTTCGATAGGAGATTTCATTTTATTTTTTCTTCCGTATGATATATGACAGTTAGTTATAACTTCCAGGACAGAAAAACCTTTATGGGTTAAAGCGTCTGCTATCAGTTTTTCAAGCTGAACGGCATGATAGGAAGTTGACCTTGCAACCCATGTAGCTCCTGCTGCCTTTGCAAGTTCGCATGTGTCAAAAGGCGGTTCAACGCTTCCGTAAGGAGTCGTAGTGGCATAAGTCCCGTAAGGCTGAGTCGGAGAAGATTGCCCCCCCGTCATTCCGTAAACATAGTTGTTAAACACTATAAGAGTCATATCTATATTTCTTCTTGCGGCATGGATAAAATGATTACCTCCTATTGCAAGAGCATCTCCGTCTCCTGAGACGGTAATAACTTTTAATCTCGGTTTATACATCTTAATACCTATTGCAAATGTAAGAGCTCTTCCGTGAGTTGTATGAATAGTATTAAAGTCAACATATCCGGGAAGCCTTGAAGCGCAGCCTATGCCCGATGTTATAACTATATCGTCTTTTTTATACTGAAGTTTGTCTATGGCTCTTAAAAGAGATTTTAATATTATTCCGTCTCCGCATCCCGGACACCATATATGCGGAAGAGTATTTTTTCTTAAATATTTATCGTAATCAAATTTAATCATGGTTTTAGGCATATTAGCCTCCTTAACAATAAGTTAATAAAATTAAACGTAAATAAAATGACTTATAATTAAATATAATAACGTAAATGTAAATAAAATAGCCGCTATGAATATAAATAAAGCTTATAAATTAAATAACCTCTATAGTAATATTTATTTTAATTAACCGCCCCGTCTGATAGAGCGGTTAATTAAATGTAGCGGCTAAAAAGGATTATTACATCATTTCTTTAATTTTTGAATATATCTTGTCGGGTGTTATAGGTTCTCCGCTGACTATGTTAAGTCCTTTCACTATATTATTACATGCTGCTCTCTGGACTTCCAATATTATCTGACCCATATTCATTTCAGGAACAAGTATTTTTTTTATTTTTTTAGATAATTCTTTAATTCTTTCTTCCGGAAACGGCCATATTGTTATTGGTCTAAACAGCCCTGCTTTTATCCCCGCCGCTCTTGCCATAGACAAAGCGGCTTTTGCGGAGCGCGATACCGAACCGTAAGCTATTATTAATATATCCGCGTCTTCGGTCATGGTTTCTTCATATTTTTCAATGTCTTTTATGTTATTATAAATCTTATCTACAAGCCAGTTTTGCAAATCTTGTATCACTTCGATTTTTGCCGTAGGAAAACCTGTGTCTCCGTGACTAAGTCCTGTTACATGGTAACGGTAGCCTTCTCCCATAGGAGCTAAAGGTGTAACTTTGCCGCTTGTAAAATTGTACGGTTTATATTCTGAAGGCGGCATATCCGGCAATTTTACGTCAATTATCTCTAAAGTATCTTTTTCAGGTATTACAACCTTTTCTCTCATATGTCCGATAATCTCGTCGGTTAATATCAATACGGGAGTTCTGTATTTAATAGCAAGATTTAAAGCTCTTATAGTTTCATAAAAAGATTCGTTAACGCTTGAAGGAGTAATGGCTATTATAGCATGGTCACCATGTGTTCCCCATTTTGCCTGCATAATATCGGCTTGGGAAGGCAATGTGGGATTACCTGTAGATGGTCCTCCTCTCATAACATTAACTATGACGCACGGAATTTCACACATAGAGGCATAGCCTATGTGTTCCGATTTTAACGACATACCCGGTCCCGAAGTGGCCGTTAAAGCTTTTGCTCCTCCTAGTGCAGCTCCCAGAACGGCTCCTAACGCCGCTATTTCATCTTCCATCTGAATTACGATATGCCCTTTTTTAGTAAGTCTTTCCGATAATATTTCTGAAACCTCGGAAGAAGGAGTTATGGGATATCCTGCAAAGAAATCGCATCCTGCAATCATTGCTCCTTCAGCAATAGCTTCATTGCCCTGCATTAATTTAATATTTTCGCTCATATTGTGTTTCCTCCTATTCTACAGATATAGAAAAATCCGGACAAAGATATTCACAGATGTTACACTTTGTGCATCTGGAAATATCTATCACTTCCGCAATTTCTTTGCTCATAGCAAGAACTTCTTCAGGGCAGAATGCGACACATAATTCGCATCCTTTGCAATAGTTGACTACTATGTCTATCTGCACCTGTTCTTTTTTGCCCATACCTGAATATTGTTTAATTTTAAGCTTGCTTTCAGGCTTAACGGTAATTTCGATTGAATCGCAAGACCTGTAGTTGGGAATCATTGTATCTGCGGATTGATTTAAGTTCGGGTTATTGTTAGTGTTATGTTGATTACTTTGATTGGGCATACATACCTCCCTAAATTAATTAAAAAATTGATTAAAATAAATTTATTTTAATGCTTTTATCATAGTTTCAGCAATAACGGAGGGGTTTTCAGCAATATGAATCCCATTTTTTTCCATTATTTTCAATTTTTCCGAAGCGGTACCTTTTCCTCCTGAAATTATTGCGCCCGCATGCCCCATCCTTTTTCCTTCAGGAGCTGTTTTTCCTGCAATAAATCCGACTACGGGCTTTTCCATGTAATTTTTTACATATTCGGAAGCTTCTTCTTCCTGCGTTCCGCCTATTTCGCCGATTAAAACAACGCCTTTAGTTTCAGGGTCGTTTTCAAACATTTTTAAAAAAGTTAAAAAAGAAGAACCGATTATAGGGTCTCCGCCTATCCCGATGCACGTCGTTTCCCCGAGTCCTGCTTTTGTCAGCTGATTAACTGCTTCATATGTAAGAGTTCCGCTTCGAGACAATACCGCAATTTTACCTTTTTTATGAATAAAACCGGGCATTATTCCAATTTTGCATTCATCCGCTGTAATAATTCCCGGACAATTAGGTCCTATCATAATTGAAATAGAACCTCTTAATGCCGCTTTAACATTCATCATATCTACGGTAGGTATTCCTTCGGTTATGCAGACGATAAGAGGAATTTCAGATTCTATCGCCTCTATAACGCTTGAAGATGCAAATACCGCAGGAACAAAAATAACGGTCGCGTCAATTTTAACATTAGACTTAGCTTCTTCTAACGTATTAAATACAGGAATTGAATCGTTGAATAACGAACCGCCTTTAAAAGGAGTTACGCCTGCAGTAATTTTAGTTCCGTATTCCAAGCATTTTAAAGCATGAAAAGAACCCTCTTTTCCTGTAATGCCCTGTACGAGAACTGATGTTTCTTTGTTAATTAAAATGCTCATAAATTTATACCTTACCTCATAATATTAATTTATTAATTATTTATATTAATTTATATATTTATTAGCCGTCTATTCTTTAGCATTTAGTAGCTCAGCTCAGCTTAATTATTAAATCAAATTGCCGTTTTATATTGTATAAAGCAGCCGGCGGCTTTATACAATCTTTAATGCCAAATAAAAAAAATTTAGCCGTTAACAATCTTAGACACTTTTTGCGCGCCGTCTGCAAGACTATTGCCTATAATAAAATTTAAACCTGAACTTTCTAACAGCTTAGAAGCCGCATCGGCGTTTGTTCCTTCAAGCCTTATAACAACAGGCAGTTTCAATCCTATATTTTTTGCAGCCGTAATTACACCGTCTGCCACCATATCACATTTTACAATTCCTCCAAATATATTAATAAAAATAGCTTTTACATTTTTGTCCGATAATAAAATATTAAAAGCTGTTTCTACTCTTTTGCTGTCGGCTGTACCTCCTACGTCAAGAAAATTTGCGGGCGCTGCGCCAAATTCTTTGATTGTATCCATAGTAGCCATAGCAAGCCCGGCTCCGTTTACCATACATCCCACATTCCCTTCAAGTCTTATATAGTTAAGTCCTGCGCTTTTGGCTTTGACTTCAAGCGGGTCCTCTTCGTCTTCATCAATAAAATCGTTATAGTAAGGATGCCTGAATGCAGCATTGTCATCAAGCGCTATTTTTGCATCAAGAGGTATAATATTTCCGCTTCCCGTTAAAATAAGAGGATTAATTTCAAGCATTGACATATCCTCGGCTAAAAATGCGCTGTATAATAAATTGACAAGATTATTAAATTCGTTAAATATAGATTTATCAATATTTAAAAATAAAAACATTTTTAAAACATGATATGATTTAATGCCGTAAGAAGGATTTATTAAAACCGTAAGAATTTTCTCAGGAGAATTTTTTGATATTTCTTCAATTTCCATTCCTCCTTCTGCGCTGACCACAAATGCAATATTAGAAGTTTTCCTGTCAATAGTCATAGATAAATAAAGTTCTTTTTTTATGTCGGCCCCTTCTTCTATAAGCACTTTACGGACAACCTTGCCTTCTTTGCCTGTCTGGGCAGTCACTAATGTCATTCCTATAATTTGCTCGGCAATAGTTTTCGCGTCATCTGCCGTTTTAGCAATTTTAACCCCGCCCGCTTTGCCTCTTCCGCCTGCATGCACCTGAGCTTTAACGACAACTACCTGCGAACCCAAATTAATTGCCGCATTATAAGTCTCATTTCCGCTATGGCATAAAATTGAGCGTAAAATTTTAATATTGTTTTTTGTCAATAATTCTTTTGCCTGATATTCATGGATATCCATAATTAAATCCTTATTAATATTTATTTGTTTATTTATTTAAATATCTATTTAAATAAATGCTTAAAAACTGAATTAAACAATTATTAAATTCAATAAAATTAATTTATAAAATTTAAACTTATTATTATTTATAATTTATACTATTATGTTGTTATTAATTTAATAAAAAAATTTTAAAAAAGTTAAAAAGTTATTTAAATTTGCCTGCAAATTTTGATTTTCCTTCATCGTATAAATCTCCGCCGAAAATATCGTTTACTACCACTGCCGGAAAATCTTCAACAGTCAATTCCCTTATTGCCTCGGATAATAATTCTTCATATGCAATAACCTTAGAAGATTTAATAGATTTTGCAATTAAAGCGCCTGCCCCTCCGATAGCGCCAAAATATACTGCTTTATATTTGTTGGCGGCATCTTTGACTTCAATTGATCGTTTACCTTTGCCTATCATTCCTTTAAGTCCGTATTCCATAAGAATAGGAGCATACTTGTCCATTCGGTAGCTTGTAGTAGGACCTGCAGAGCCGATAACTTCGCCGGGTTTTGCCGGAGACGGACCCACATAATAAATTATCTGTCCTTTTATGTCAAAAGGAAGCGGCTTGTTTTCAGAAATTAAGACGGTAAGTCTTCTATGCGCTTCGTCTCTTGCCGTATAAATAGTTCCGCTGATAAATACTTCGTCGCCTGTTTTAAGCCCCGCAATAACTTCTTCGGTTAAAGGAGACTTGATTTTTTTAAATTCCATTTTGTTTTTTTATAAAATAATTTCTATATGTCTATGAGAATGACATTCTATATTAACGGCTACGGGCATACTGGCAATATGACAAGGTTCTTTGATTATATGTACTGCAAGAACCGTGCATATCCCGCCAAATCCCATAGGTCCAGTGCCTATATTATTGACTTTTTCGTATATAGTTTTTTCAATTTCAACAAGTTCTTTGTCAGGATTGATTGTCCCGATATTTCTAAAGAGCGCTTTTTTTGCGATTACGGCAGACCTTTCAAAGTTGCCGCCTATACCGATGCCGATAATATTAGGCGGACACGGATTAGGTCCTGCTATTTCCATAGTTTCAACGGCAAAATCAATAATCCCCTTAATTCCGTCAGACGGTTTCATCATTTTTATTCTGCTCATATTTTCGCTGCCGCCACCTTTAGCCGCATATAATATCTTTAACTTATCACCGCTTACAAATTCATAATGTATTATAGCAGGCGTATTATCGCCTATATTTTTTCGAGTTAAAGGATCGCATGTTGATTTTCTCAGGTATCCGTCTTCATAGCCTCTTCTAGTTCCTTCATTGATGCTTTCGGTTATGGTTCCGCCTTCTATTTTGACGTCGCATCCTATCTCTACAAAAAAAACAGCCAGTCCCGTATCCTGACAGAGAGGTTTGTTTTCATTTTTTGCTATTTCGGCATTTTTAATAATTTTATTTAAAACGCTCTTTCCCGATTTAGAAATTTCAATATTTAAAGAATTACCGAGGCTTTCAGTAACATCTTCGGGAAGATTGGAAGCCGCATGTATAATTAAATCTATAACAGCGTTTGAAATTTGATTGTATGTAATTATTTTCATAATGATAATAATCCTTAAAAATCAATGTTCTTATTATTTTACACATTTATAAAATAATTTCAAGAAAAAAATAAATAATAAAATAGTTTTTAATTTTAATTTGATTTTAGCCCTTAATTCTGCACTATAAACTATTGGTATTTGCACTGCACAGAAAATAAATTTATATTGCAGAATTAAAGTTAATATATTATATATAAATTATAATATATAATATATAAAACGATATTAATAACAACAAGATGAAAACAGGTGAAACTTTAAAATTTGATAATAAACCGTATAAAATTTTTATTGATGCAAGGCTTATGTTTTATGCCGGCATAGGCAGATACCAGCGAGAATTTATACTTAATGTTTTAAAGAATAATATAAATAATGAAAAGTATAAAATTAACGCAAAAAACGAAATTAATCTAAAATTTTATCTGCTTGGAGATAAAAATAAAATAAATCAGTTTATAGATGCAAATGATTTGCCTGATGATAAATTTATCGTAATAAACAATACGTCAAAAAAATATTCTTTCAAGGAACAGTTTTCCCTTTTTTTTGTATTATTATATTACAGAAAAAAGATAGATTTGTTTTTTTTCCCGCATTATAATATTTCAATATTTTATATACCGAAAAATTCGATAGTTACGGTACATGATTTAACTTTTTATAGATTTTCTAGTTATACTTGGAAATTTAAAACAGCCGTCGGAAAATTTGTTCTAAAAAGAGTTTTAAAGAAAACTAAAAAAGTGATAGCCGTTTCTAATTATGTTAAAAATGATATAATAAATATGTTTGGCAATATCGGCGGATTAGATCTTCAAAATAAAATTAAAGTTATATATTCGGGATATAGTTTATTTTTTAGCAGTCTGGCAGACAAAAATATAACTTATGCAATTAAAGAAATCAATGGCACAGAAGGCACAGAATATAAATATAAATCATATAAAAAAAAATTTAATTTTGACAATAAACTGCCTGATAGGCTAAAACAAAATATTTCCTGTCCTTATATACTTTATCTTGGAAACAGAAAAAAACATAAATTATATTAAATTA
>JAKACI010000244.1 GCA_021821565.1 bacterium
CTCCTTTAATCCAATTATATGAGGACTTTCTGTAATTCCTACAATTTCATCAATCAAATTATCGTCATCTTCAAAAATACATTCAATTTTTTTTGAATTATTTATTAATTCTTTTTTTATAAAATTTTTTCTTTCAAGGTTATCTAAAATTATGCCCGCTTTTTTAAGTTTTTCAATATAATCGTCCGCATCTTTAATTTTTACAAATGATTTTGAAAACGAATCTTTTCTCAAAATATATGAATAATTGCCTGCCTTACAGTCCCCGTAATTAAATTGTATAATCTTTCCGTCAAACAAAGCAAGAATCCATAATATCGGTCTTGGATATCTTATATCGGCGTCCGACCATATCATAGATTTTTTAAATGACGGCTGTTTAATAATAAACGGAATGTTTTCGGATAATATTTTTTCTATATTTCTTCCTTTAATAATTGTTTTATATGCGGCATACTCTCCTTTCTCCCGGCTAACGGCATAAATTTTTTTATAATTTTTTATATTGTTTTTTTTTATAAATTGGATTAAAGGAGCCGCGGGGTTGCCGTCAGACAAATAGCAGACTTTTAAAGGAGGACCTATTATTTCTATTTCTTTATCTTCGGTTTTTAAAGGTATATTTTTAACCAATAGCGTTATTCTTCGCGGAGTTGAATAATATTCAATATTTTTATTTTTATTTTCATTATCGTTAGAATCTAATTCTAATTCATTTAAACCTAATTCATTAGCAAGAAAATTTTTAAAAGATTCGGCCAATCTGCGGGGAAATGTCAAAACTTCTTTATAAGGAAGCTCTCCTGAGCCTATTTCTAATAAAAATTCGCTCATAAATAAATAATATCTGCCTTAAAATTATAAATTTTAATTATTTTATTGAATTACTTTAATTAATTATGAATACCGTTTATTTTATATAAATTTTTTATAAATAATAATAATAATTAATTAGATTTATTTATATTTATAATATATTATAAATAATTTTTATTAATTATACTAAATATGATTATTAACGCATTGCATTTAATTATGATGCTATTTTATTTTTATATTTTATGGCGCATTGTTCCGCTATGGTTCTCACTCTCAGTATATAATTCATTCTTTCGGAAACGCTGATAAATCCTCTTGCATCAAGCAAATTAAAAACATGAGAGCATTTAAGACAATATTCATACGCAGGTTTAACCGATTTTTCATTAGATAAAATCAGCTTTGCTTCATTTTCATAAATGTTAAAAAGAGAAAATAATGCATCCGCCGAAGCTAATTCAAAATTATATTTTGAAGTTTCATATTCGTCGTCTTTATGAACATCTCCGTAAGTCAAATAATCATTCCATAATAAATCAAATACGCTGTCTTTTTCTTGCAGATACATTGCTATCCTTTCTAAGCCGTAAGTAATTTCAATAGCTATGTTTTTAAGTTCTACGCCGCCGATTTGCTGAAAAAAAGTAAATTGAGATATTTCCATACCGTCAATCCAGACTTCCCATCCTAAACCCCATGCGCCTAAAGTGGGGGATTCCCAATCGTCTTCTATAAATCTTATATCATGTTCATTAGAATTAATATTTAATGCCTTAAGACTTTTTAAGTATATTTCTTGAATGTCTTTTATATACGGCTGCAAAATAACCTGAAATTGATAATATCTTGCCAATCTATTGGGATTTTCTCCGTATCTCCCGTCTGCAGGTCTTCTTGAAGGCTGAACATAAGCCGCTTTCCAGTTTTTTTCTTCCAGACATTTTAGAAAAGTATAAGGGGAAAATGTACCCGCTCCAACTTCCATATCATATGGCTGCATAATGACGCAGCCAAAGTCGGACCAGTATTTTTGAAGTTTAAAAATTAAATTCTGAAAATTTATATGATTTTTTTTATTATTAATTTTCTTTTACCATATTTATATAATTTATATTTATTATTATTTTATTATTATTTTATTATTGAATTTATAAAGCAAGCATATTTTCAATTGATTTTCTAGCTTTAAGCCTTATATCTTCAGGAATTTCAATAACATTTTTCATATTAGAAAGAGAGTCTATTATATTGTCTAAATGTGTTTTTTTCATATTCGGGCAAACAAGACCGGCGTTCGCCGCAATAAAAATTTTGTCCGGGTTTTCAATCCTCATTTTATACATAATACCTATTTCCGTTCCTATAATAAAATATTTTGCATCCGTTTGTCTGACATATCTGTACATCCCCGAAGTTGAGGAAACGTGATCCGCAGCATCTATAGCGTCATGCGTAGATTCTGGATGCGCAACAAATAATGCTCCCGGATACTGTTCTTTTAAATTTTTTATATCGGCAGAAGTCGTTCTGTTATGAGGGGGGCAAAACCCCGGCCAGCTTATTATTTCTTTTTTGGTAAATCTCTGAACGTAGTCTCCGAGATTTTTATCTGGAATCATTATAACTCTTTTATTGGGCAATGAATTAACAACTTTAACGGCGTTTGCAGAAGTACAGCAAATATCGCTGACGGCTTTACACTCTGCTGAAGTGTTGACGTATGCCGCGACTGCGGCATCAGGAAACTCCGCTTTCATATTTAATATATCTTTAACGGTAATCATATCTACCATAGGACATCCTGCATCTTCTGCGGGAAGTATGACTTTCTTATCGGGGTTCATTATTGCGGCGCTTTCTGCCATGAATCTTACGCCGCAAAAAACTATAATATCCGCATTTGTTTGATTGGCTTTAATAGATAATTCAAGCGAATCGCCTTGAAAGTCTGCAATTTCTTGAATTTCATCTCTCTGATAATTATGAGCTAATAATATAGCATTTTTCTTTTGACTCGGCTTTAATAGTA
>JAKACI010000245.1 GCA_021821565.1 bacterium
TGGTTGATTTAGGGGTATTTTTATGAATTTTTAAGGTTAGAGTGGTGAAGTTGGGTTAACATTCTAACGCTGATATTTAACTCATTTTTCAGTATGGCTATAACATCTCTGGAATCTGAGCGAACAGGATCCGATAAACCTAATAATCCATAAAATTTAGGAGTATGCCCTTCTTCCCCTCCTAAAACGGCTATGGTTCTTTCGCCTCTCTTTGCAAATTCTGCAGATTCTTTTTCCCAGTCTATGCTTGAATCAAATTCTTTTATAATTAACGGGGAGCCTTTTATAGCCATATAAGATTTTCCATCTTCGGCATAAAGAGATTCTGAACGTTTAGTGGCGGGATCAAACGGGATAAATTTAGTTTTTTGAGGAATGCCGATGTTTAATTCCTTAGTTTTATCTATAATAACTTTATCTATTGCATCCATAGTTGATTCTTCGGAAGCAATAGATGCCATTTTCAACAAATCATTTTCGCTAAAATTTCCGTGCGGACGAACCGTGGAAAGCGTAAGCTCGTTTAAAGTCAATGTTCCTGTTTTATCGCTGCAGATAATCTCCATTGCGGCAGAATCCTGAACAGCGCTTAACTCTTAACTCTTTTTTTAAATATATTTTTTAAAAATGTAAATATTTTTTAATAAAAATTATTTTTTTGCCTATTTTTTGCCTATAAGAATCATTTTATCGTTTTTATCGAGAATAAAAGTTTTTCCGTCAGGATTTACTATCATTTTACCGTCTCTTTTTACGCCTACAAAAAGTTCTCCCGTTGCTTCTTTAATAAAAAACAACGCATCATGGAATGATTTGCCGATAACGCTTGACGGAATATTTTTTTCAATCAAACCTTCATCAAAATCTTCGTCCATAAGCTGGCTGAAAAAATTTGACGCACCTCTTATTTTTACCGATTTAACAAGTAATTTGCTTGAAAATGAGCCGGTGGCAAATACTTCGTTGACCCCGATTTCTTTTAAAGCTCCGGCTGTTTCTTTTTTTACGACAAGAGCTATAATGTATGTATCTTTGTATTTTGTTCTTACCGTAATTGCGGATATTAAAGTTTTGGAGTCGTCGTCGTCTGAAATTATACAGAGTTTAGCTTTATCTATTTTAGCTTTTTCAATATTTTTATTGTCTGTAATATCGCCTTTAATAAATACAAAATTAATATCGTTTGACGGACTCTTTTCAATATCGGCAACTAATGTTATATTATCTTTTTCGGATAATATCTCATCTAAAGACTGCTTGATTAAATTACTATAGCCGAGTATAACAACATGTTTTTCAACAAAATGGCTTTCCATAGTTCCCAATATCCTCCCGAGTTTAAACTCAAACATAATAGAAGAAAGAGTAGCCAAAAAAACCCCAAGCATTCCAATGCCGACGAGCATAAGCCCCATTGCTATAACCCTTCCGATATTATTAGTAGGCGTAACATCTCCGTATCCGACGGTGGAAGCGGTAGTTACCGCCCAGTAAAAAGCTTTAAAATATGAAATTTTTTCATAATGGCTGTACAGAAAGGCAAAAATAAGAAGAATCGCCAGTAAAATAATTAATATTCTTAGAAGTTCGGAACGGTGCTTTAAGGTAATAATATTAAACTTGCGGTACAGATTGAATAATATTACGAACATAATAATAGGACAAACATTTAATATAATAAAATCTTAATATTGTAGTGAACAAATAAAGCTTTTGCGCAATAATGTTTGGTAGCCCCAACGGGATTTGAACCCGTGTTACTGCCTTGAGAGGGCAACGTCCTGACCGCTAGACTATGGGGCCGTTTATTTTATGTGTAAATTGCAAAAACTATCCGTCCAATTTATCAGTGCCTGAATACGAATTTATTTTTTTATTTACAGTAATTTTGTTATGGTTAGAAGATGTAAAGCGTTCAATTTTAATATTGTTCCTGCACGTTATAAAACAGCCATTGTTCATTATATGGTCCTTCTCTAACTGTCTATTTGTTCCCGCGCATCCTGAAAGCAATAATATCCCGCCGCCTATAAAAATTAAAATGACAAATTTATTTAATTTATTAATTTTTTTCAATTTTTTCAATTTTTTCAATTTATTACCAATGTTTTTTATAATCATAATTTTTAATATCGGCTTAGTATATTTTATTATAAATTTTTATAATTTTTTTATAATTTTATGATGCAATTATTTTTTGCAATTATTTTGGTGAAAATTATCGTAAATATTAAGCGGTTTAACTTTAATTTAACTTTAAAATATACATATTTACGATAATATAATAATATATAATAAATAAAAAAAATGCAACTATTATCCTTAATCCTGCAATAGAAACTATTTATTATAAGTTCTAATGATGATATAATTATTACGAAGAAGGGGTATAGTTATGACAAAGGATTTATTTAAAAGACCATGCAGTTTAAAAGAACTATCTCGGTGGTATCTGCAAAGCCGCAATAGTTTTGACATTTTGTTTAGAGATTTCTTGCATGAGTTTAATTATAATCCAGCGGAAATTAAATTAAACGAAGAACCGCTATTGATAGATAAGATTAAAAACGCTTATTTGGCGGCAACCGCCGAACAGCTCGCCTATCAAAACGATTTTAATATCCCGGAATGGGTATATAAAAAGGAATATTTTTTAGACGAACCCTATTTCGCAAGTTCTGTCGAGGGATTAAAACCGCTCTTAATTATGGAAAGCCCTGTACCGTTTAGAAGAAGAGGGATTTTTATTACCTTAAATGCACTTAAAACAGCATAAATAAAATATTTATGAGTGAATTTACAAAAAAAGATATTTTGTC
>JAKACI010000246.1 GCA_021821565.1 bacterium
CCTCAAACACTTCCCTTTTTTCTCTATTGTTGCCTGATATACGCCGATAGGGAGAAACTCTACAAGATTATTATATTTAAGGTAAGAATCCAAAAGCTTTTTTTGTAGCACTTTTCTTTCGGTGATATCCCTCGCTATGCAAATGCCCATCTTTGTTTTTTCAATATTAAAAACATCGTCAATTGCCTCCACTTGTATAATTTTTCCGGTTTTTGTAAGATGGTCAGTTTCATAAGTTAAAGAGCCTTTTAAGAGCAGTTCTTTAAAATAATTTTTCATCCTGTCGTAATTTTTTTTTGGTATTATATTTAAAGGAGAAAGCTTAAGAAACTCGTCTTTGCTATAGCCTAACCTTGCGAGCCCTGCCTTATTTGCATCTATAAATCTTTCAGGAATACCGCTTTCGGAATATTCTATTACAAAAACTGCATCCCCTATAGAATCAAAAAGTATCCTGTATTTCTTTTCACTCTCTTTTATTTTTAAATCTTTACTTAAGATATTAAATAAAAATAGTGATAAAATGATAAAAAACAAGAAGGAACCGGCAATAACAATCAGGTTTAAAATTAAATGAAAATACAAAGCATCTTTAATCCGGTGCTTTAACCCAGATTCCATCAAAGGAGCATAATTCGGGCTGGCTTTATACATATTAATAAAAAGAGGCGTCATAAAAGCCTTCGTTGCCATAATTCTGTGATGAATGATAAGAGTTATAAGTATAGGAACCGTTAAATTTTTCCAATTATAGCAGGTTTTTTTCTCAAAAGAAAGAACGGTTTTATTTAAAAAAGGGAAGTGTTTGAGGTCTTTATTAAACTGTTTAAATTTTTTATTTGTAAGACTTATTAAATCTCGTAATTTTAAAAGAGATGATTCTAATCTTTTTTTATCGTTTTTTCTTGAAAAATGTATAACATCCTGCGCCGAATCAATAGTTAAACTTATACTATTTGAAAGTTTTACAACCTCTAATTGAATCTTATCATCCGCATTAGTGTCTTTTTCCATTCTTAAAATGACAAAATTGTAAATGATTGCAGAAATAAGAAGATATATAACGAGAATAATAATACCGAATAAAAATGCTTTTGATTTAATTAATTTTGATTCATTAAATTTCATTGCAAAATCCCTTTAAAATAAAATACTTAATTAAACAATGGTAATATATCTTCATAATACGAAAATTTAGTCCGAAGGTTGGGGTGGGGGGAGGTGTACTTCAGGCTAAGAATATATAAACTTAAATTTTATTATCAAAAAAACCTCTTTTATTTTTAGAGGAATAGCTAAACAATAAAATAAGGCGGTTATTTCTGCATTTAATTTTAACAAATATGATTTTTTAAATAACGTGAACTGCTCCCGCCTTGAGAGGCTGAAGTTTTTCAGTTTGTTTTCAGATAAAAAATATTTTTATGTTAAAGCTATTGGAAGACGCAAAAGTAAATGAGGTCAATAAATTAAAATTTTATATATTTATCTTTTAGAGTTCCGCATATCGGGCATTTATCAGGAGCTATATCTTCAGCGTGTGTATGACCGCATACAGGACAAATAAAAATATTTTGATCTACAAAATCTTTATTTTGTTTATTTAATTCTATTGCTGTTTTATATATTTCTCTGTGGAATTTTTCTGCTTCCAAAGCAAAATGCGTTGAAATTTCAGCTTGTTTTTCATTCTGAAATTTAGCAGTTTCATTAAATACAGGATACATTTCCTCTATTTCATAGTCTTCCCCGTTATAAGCGCTGGCAAGATTTTCATCTGATTTTTTAATATTACCTAAAGCTCTAAAATGATTTTTTGCATGGACAAATTCTGCATGAGCGATAGCTTTAAATAGTTTTGCAAGATTAGGTTTATTTTCTTTTTCCGCAGTTTCCGCAAATATTAAATATTTTATATGTGCTTGAGATTCTCCGGCAAAAGCGGATTTTAAATTATCTTCAGTCATTTTTCTCATTTTTGTCTCCGGTATAATGTATAATTAATGTTTACAATAAGCCAATAAATATCAAGAGCATATGTTTTTAATTTGTCAAATTGCAATTATCTATTATGATATAATAATATTACAAATTAAATTAAATTTGTGTTTGTATAATTAGTATAATTACAAATAATATATAATCAATTGCTATAAATAAAAACGGAATTATGCATTTAACAAAGCAAAGCTAATTTAATCCAGTTTATTTTGCTTTAAAATTTTCAGATGTTTTATTTACTTAAACAATCTTAGCGCTATCCCTTGCTTAACTTAATGAAGATATAAAAATAAAAGATCTAATTTATTTTTAAAGAGGTAATTTGCCAAGTGCATAATTCCGAATAACTATAATAAATTGTAATGTAATAATATATATACGATATATGGATTTTTGATTTTTAAAACAATATTAAATATAAGAAATGCAGTGTTTTTAAATGGTGCCGAGAGGCGGAATCGAACCGTCGACACGAGGATTTTCAGTCCTCTGCTCTACCGACTGAGCTATCTCGGCGTACAATTAAAATACATAATATTACTAAAATATTATAAATTAATGGAAATACATATAACATATAACATATAACATATAACATATACTGGTTAGTTAAAAAATAATATCATAAATTATTTTATATTACAATATAATATTTAAAAAAAATTTTAAATTTTTAATGATTTTTTTTAATGATTCAAAGTATCTTTAATTCTTCTATCCCAAAATTACCGATAGAGATTGTTAAAATAACTTTAAAGTTATATAAATATTAGATTCCCGCTTTCGCGGGAATGACACCCGCTAA
>JAKACI010000247.1 GCA_021821565.1 bacterium
TACATTCATAATTATCATCAAACTTATGAAGTACTTGAAAATACTTCTAGTATTTTTAACAATCTTAAATCTTAAAATATTAGAACTTTAACTTTAATTTAATAAATAATAAAAGTCAATGCATTGTCATTCGTGCGCAGGCAGGTACGCTTTAAAGCTGTCGGCATTTAGACGGCTCATCCATCTATACTAGATAGAAACTAAAAAATAAATTTCTAACGGTGATTTAAGGTTATAAATACATTATATAAATATTATAGGAGAATTAATTATGAGTGCGTTTTTTAAGTCAATACGGTTATAAATACATTATATAAATATTATAGGAGAATTAATTATGAGTACGCTTTTTAAGTCAATACGGTTTAAAGATTTAACGATTAAAAACAGAATAATGATGGCTCCGATGTGCGTGTATTCTGCTAAAGACGGTGTTGTTTCGGACTTCCATATGGCTCATCTCGGCTCAAGAGCAGTCGGAGGAGTAGGATTAATTATGGCTGAAGCAACGGGTGTCAGCCCTGAAGGCAGAATAAGCCCTTATGATGCGGGAATATGGGATAAAAAACATGTTGAAGCATTTAAACCGATAGTTAAGTTTTGCAAAAGTTTTGGCTCTACAATGGGTATTCAGCTTGCTCATGCAGGAAGGAAAGCTTCAACCGATGCTCCATGGTTAGGCGAAAAACCGTTAAATTCTCAAAATGGCGCATGGCAGACATTGGCTCCGAGCGCAGTTCAATTTAATGAAGGGTTTCCTGTTCCGAAAGAAATGGATTATAATGATATAAAAAAAGTAATAAATGATTTTACTAATGCAGCAAAAAACGCAAATGATTCTGAATTTGACATTATTGAAATTCATGCTGCGCATGGTTATTTAATTAATGAGTTTTTATCCCCCGAATCTAATAAAAGAACAGATTTATACGGCGGTCCTATTGAAAATAGAGTTAGGTTGTTATTGGAAATAATAACAAGTATTAAGTCTGTCTGGCCTGAAAATAAACCTATCTTTGTCAGGATTTCCGCTATTGATTGGATTGAAGGCGGGGTTCAATTAGAGGATTCGGTTTATCTTGCGAAAATGCTTAAAAAAGTTGGAATTTCTCTGATTGATTGTTCTTCAGGCGGGATATCTCCGCATGCCAAGATGAAAACATATCATGGATATCAGATAAAGTTCGCCGATGAAATAAGAAAAAAAGCCGAGATTCCTGTTTCTACCGTCGGTTTAATTACTAAACCAGAGTTTGCGGATTATCTTGTTTCTTCAGATTTAGTTGATATGGTTGCGTTAGGCAGAGAGCTTTTAAGAAATCCTTATTGGCCGTTGTATGCAGCTCATAAATTAGGTGTTGATATTGAATGGCCCAATCAATATAAAAGAGCTAAATTATAATAAATATATGATTAAAAAAATATATTAAAAGCAAAACTATATATTGACAATATTAGTATTTTATGATATATTAATAATTAAAGTAAGTTATATAACTAAAAAGTTTCTTAAATTATTTCAAGAATAGGGGTCAAGCTAAAAAAGTTAAGAATATTTTAATTGTAATTAAAAAATTATTTACCGAATATTATTTAAATAAATATTAATTAACTTATATTATTTATTAAATGAAAAATTTATTAAATTAAATTAAAAAAAGAAGGAGTGGTTAAAATGGATAAGGAAAAAATCAACCAAGTTATTGATTATATAGACTCTTTATTGCAGAAAATTAAAAGCGAAGCAGTTAAACTGGATAAGGAAAAAATTAGCCAAGTTATTGATTATCTAAACTCTTTATCGCACAAAGCTAAAGACGTAGTGACTAGAAGCGCGATAGTTAAAAACGAAGCAGCTAAAGATGTAGCTGTTAAAACCGAAGAAGTTAAAGAAGCAGTTAAAATGGATGAAGAAGAAATTAAGCGTATTATTGATTTTGTAGTCTATTTGGCTCACAGTTTAGTTGATATTGTAGTGCATGCAAAACGTTTATCAGACAAAGAAGACGACGACAAAACTGACAAAGATAATACAACGGAGATTATTGCCAAAATTTTGCATATTATTATTGATGTTTTACAAAAATTATCTTATTCTATAACCGCAAATGCTAATAAATCAAACAAAAACTGATAGTGGCAGTAAAATTATTAATAAAAAAATAACGACTCAAAATTTAGAGTAAAGGATTACCCAAAATTGCCGATAGAAAATTATTTTTCTTGATGAGCCGTCGGCATTTAGACGGCTCATCAAATCTTTTTAAAACATTAAAGCACTTTTAATAATCTATATAGGCTATTTTGGGGATTAGGTAATTATTGAGCATGGCTGATAATTTATCAAGAAGGGACTTTATAAAAAGCACGGCGCTTTTAGCAGGCGTCGCCGCAATTAATCCCGTTAATCTCTTAAAGTTTAAGCCGGTAGGAAACCTGACGATAACGTGGAACTCCGATTCCCATGCGCATCTTAAGCCCGTATTATACCGTGAGCCTTCCGTCAACATAGGTCCTCATTCAATGAACGGAAGACCGGGTCATCTTGTCGGAGATGCCTTTAATCTTTATTACGATATAAATCCTAAATCTGCCATGGGCTATTTCTGTTCTTACGTGGATTTCGTAAAGTATGCGAAGCAGTACGGTCAAATGGGCGGCTACGCCCATATAGCATCTGTTTTCAATAAAATAAAAGCTGAAAGATACAATAAAACAATACAGCTTGATACGGGAGACGCATGGCAGGGCACAGGCATAGCTCTCCTTACCAAAGGCATGGCTGTGGTAAA
>JAKACI010000248.1 GCA_021821565.1 bacterium
TGGCATTATCATCTCCTGCAATTTTATTTCAAATTTTTATTGCAAAATATCGTGTAGTCCCCATAGAAAAAATGAGATATAGGAATATCAAGGGTTTTTGGACTTTAGTGGTGAAGTTGGGTTAATATGGCATTTGTGCCGTTTTTGTTTTTGGCAACAATTTTTTATAAAATAATTTTATATAAAATAAAGAATATGGAGAATTTTTATGAAAAAGACTATTATTGTGGGTTTTGCGTTATGTTTTTTGATATTAGGAAATAGTAATGTTTTTGCGCGAAGCTTTTACTGTTATAATTATGCTATGTCGTCTTTTAATCCATCGGTTCCCTATTGGTCAAAAAAATATATATCAAAAAAGGAATATGCCAAAACATCAACTTTTAAGCTAAGTTATCGGCATTGTATACAAAGAAGAAAGAGGAAACTAAAAAACACGGTTTGGCTTTATTCCGGACGTTTAAATGTAAACGAACTGAATATAAAAGCTGAGTTCGACCCTATATCTGCAAATGATGTATACTATTCGCATATTCATATCAAATTATATTTCAAAAATAATAAAAATATTCCGTTCACTATTAATCTTACAAAAACAAAAACATTATTTATTCCTCAATCCAAAATAACTTACGGAATAACTTGGTATCAGTTAGGCAACGGTTTTATAAACGTAAATGAATACGGTTCGGGGTGCGCTCTTGCGAATAGAAATACCGAATTACTGATAAACCCAGGAGCAGATTGTTATATTTCTATGCCGGTCAGAGTTCCCGGATTCAATAAAAGTATAAACATAACTCCTGAGCTTGATTTCGGAGGCAATATAATAATAAGTTTAAGTTCGGTGAGTGAATATAAATATGTATATACAATCGGAATATCGCATATAAGAAACCCTTATAAATGAACGAGAACGGTGTTTTAAGGCGATGTTATTTTTAATCGTAAAAAATATTTAAAATAATATGCAGGGACTCGGAAAGATTCTTATAATAATCGGAATAGTATTAATCATTTTTGGTTTATTGTTTATTTTTTCCCACAAACTGCCTTTCGGCAAATTGCCAGGAGATATCGTTATCAAAAAAGGCAATTTTACTTTTTATTTTCCGCTGGGATTAAGCATTATTATAAGCATAATGCTGACGGTTATTATATATCTAATAAGCAGGCATTAAGGACTGATAAAGCATATAATAAAAAGGGAGGGCGTATGATACCAGAAGAATTAAAGAAATATGACTTCAGAAATAACCTAATAATTGATTCGGATAATCCAATTTTAATTCAGAAAGCATGTAGGGATCGTTTTTCAAGTAAAAGTCATTGGAATGCAGGATATGGAGGAGAAGCGTATTTATCGAGGGAGAATAGCGAAGATGCGTTAACTTGGAATGTCTTTAGATCTCTTCAAGCAGCTGGAGAATATGGATTAAAAGTCATTTCAGATAGTTTTAATATAACTAAAGTGGAAAAGATTTTATTTTGGGGTTGCGATGTCGAAAATAACGGTGACGAACAGCAATTATTGAATATCCTGATTAGAACTATTGACGGCAAGCATATAGGAACGATGACCGAACCCGATTTAGTTCTAATTACCGAAACAGAGGTTATTTTTGTGGAATGTAAACTAAATCAGAATGGCAATGTTTCTCCATGGCGAGCTCAGGGCGATGGGGCAAAGAAAAGAATGAAAACTTACATAGAGGAAGGCTTTACGGAATTAAACGATATTAATGATTGGGAGCTTGTTTATCAATTAATTCGTCAATATGTTTATGCTAAATCGTTAAGCGAAAAACTGAATAAAAAACCGGCTGTAATTTCGTTTATAAATAATAAGCATAAAGAGGTATTGTCGAAATATTACCTGAAAATAAAGGAGAGTGCCATAAACGATACAGGTATCTTTAAAGATTTTGTTACATGGCAAGATATCCGCAAAAAAATATCGGAATCTAATTTGCCGGATAAAAATATAATAGTAAAAAAGATACATGATGCATTGTTAATGTCAAATAAATAATCTTTAATTATACAGGACATCAAAATGAATGCCGTCTCAAGTAAAATAATATTAGTTTATGCAACAAAAATTTCTTTTATCAAATAAGGGATGTATTAATGAAACAAGATAGAGATAAAAATTATGAAGATTTTTTGGATTGTCTAATGAAAGCCGCTGAAAAGATAGAAGAGAACTATTTTAAGCTGCCAGTACAATCTAAGCCAAACAATGGTAAAGAATACAGATATAGGGAACGCTTTTATTGCTACGAACTTTATCATCAATTGCGTTGCTTATTAGGTGATGAGGTACTGTCAAGAATTTTGTGTAAATTTCTTATAAAACGGCAAATTAAGCGATACCTTACCTACACGGCTATTTGTTCCCCACGAAGCTTCCATTTTTATTGATATAAATGCCAGAAGATTATAGCAGCTATTTTCTCCGGCTAATATCTCCATCGATTTCGTCCTTCTTTTAAATTCTTTATTTAACCTTTCTATTATATTTGTCGTTCTTAACGATATCCAATCTTCTTCGGGGAATTTAAAGAATGTTAAAGACGAATCCAAAGAATTAGAAAGGGATTTAACAGCGGACGGTAAATCCCTTTCGTATTTATCCTTAAACCCTTTAAAAAACCATGGACCTGCTATAATTTAATAGACACTCAGTTAAGAGTATATTAAAATAATTAATATAATCTAACCGGAGGTTTTTTATTATGGAAGAAAGAAGGTCTTATTCAAAAGAATTTAAATTAGATGCAA
>JAKACI010000009.1 GCA_021821565.1 bacterium
TATCCATTGATCTAAATATACTCCCGCTAATTCCAAGCTGCATTGAAATAACCTGAATCCATTCTATCGTTCCGACAATAAAGGCTAAAAAAATTGATACGCCGGTCATCGTTATATTATATCTTAATTTTCTTATCGGATTGATGAGCGCCCAATTATACGCTAATGTCATCAGTATCCCGTCTGTTGTATCAACTAATACCATAGTCGTTGAAAAAAGCAGGGGCAGTATCATAATATCTATTAATGGATGACCTGCGGCTGCTAAAGTGCCGCCAAGTCCAAGTATCACAGCTTCAGTACCCGTGTCAAAACCTAAACCGAATAAAAGACCGACAAAATACATTTGATATGTATTTTTTATTATATTAAACAATTTTTTAAAATACCTGTTCATAAACCCTCTTTTAGAGAGCTCTTCTTCAAATTTATCATTGTAATCTTTATAATGTTTAGCAAGTTTTATAATACTTAAAAGGATTATCAGGTTCATAAATCCTAACAAATACAAAAAACCGGCCGAAAATCCCGTGCTTAAAACGGTTAATATATTGGTATAATACAACGGTAGAATTTTATCTATTTCTCTTCCGGTTAGCGCTATCAAAAAAACTAATATTATCACCGACGTAGAATGCCCCAAAGAAAAGAAAAATCCTGTTGTTACCGGTTTTTTACCTTCGTTCATTAATTTACGGGTAGCGTTATCAATTGCGGAAATATGATCGGCGTCAAGGCCATGCTTTGCGCCAAGAACAATAGCCAAAACCCCTAAACTCAGAAACATTGGATTAGCGCTAAGCCTTAAAAACAAAATGGTTACCGAAGGGATAAATAAAAATAAAATTAAAGAATAAAGAAGAATTATTCTAAATTTGACATCTTTTGGCATTTAGCAAACCCTCCCACAGACTCATTTATATTGTTAGCTAAGCAAATATAATCAGTTTTAATACATTTTAATACATTTGTTTAGATTAAAATAATATTACAGTATATAAAACTTAAAAATAGATGAATATTCTTAATAGCAGTTTTTTAAAAACATAAACATGTTATATACAATTTGCCAGATTGAATCGTCATTAACAATCTATCTTAACCAACCTTTATTGCAATGAATTCAATAAAAACCTATTCTCATTGAACTATTTCGAAAAATAAACAACTACTATAATTCTTCAAATCATTGCGACAACCATAACCGCGCTATTATCTTTACCCATGTTGTTCCTGTCTAAGTTCCTGTTGCAGTGAGCGCATTGCAAGTTCACGACCCCGTACCATGTAGCCATGCACCGCAGGCGGAGATAAAAACAATTTATTAACCGTACCTCCGCAAGCGGGACATTTCGGACTACATGCATTAATAGGATGTATTGCTTCAAACTGCATATTACATCGGATACATTTATAGTCATAAATTGGCATCTAAAACCACCTTTATTTAATTGTCTTACCCAGTTTTTTTAAACATCGCAAGATATTTGCCGTGTAGCAATTATATTGCGATGTCAATCAATGAATTACGAGTTTTAGAGAAATCTATTTCCATCTAGGAGGCTGATTAGACTTAACGCCAAACGGAGCAGAGGTGACATCCGGTATTAAAGTGCGTTTTTCAGCTCCTACCCCCACCATCGGCGCCCTCAGACGGCGTGTTTCAACTTCCCATATCCAGCCGCTGATTACAACATCTTTTGGTATTAGCGGATGGTTCTTGAAAGTTTCTACCGTCTTAATACATGCTTCATCTACATCATCCATCATTCCTATCCACTTGGCAAAAGCTCCTTTTTCTAGCTTTAACTCCGGTAGTGTCGGATCCAATACAATATTGTCCGTATTAATACCCTTGTCGCGGAAATATTTCTCCAAATCATGTGCATTTGCAGATAACATCCCGCATTGGGTATGTTCCAGAATAACGATTTCTTTAGTACCGAAAAAATTACATGTCAGCATAGCCGAGCGGATTGCATCGTCTGTTGCAATACCTCCTGCATTCCTGAAACAATGTGCATCGCCTCCGCCGGCAGGTGAATCTACATGGATTCCAAGCGCTTCATCCACAGGCAAACGTTCGTCCATGCAGGCAAGTACCCATAAACTACAATTGTTGTGTCCCTCTGGTCCATGCTGACGGCGTTTAGCCCAGTAATCGTAATCACTAACTCGTTTGTCCAGTTTCTCTTTAAGTGTTGCCATTTTTAACCTCCTTAGTTTTTAAATAATTACTAAACTTAGAGAAATTTAAATATCTCTCTTGTTTTTATCTAAATGATGCAAATCTCATGCCATCTTGTTTAACCTGCTATAACTACTGTGTTGAAGGGACTTATATAAAAATTTATGAATTTAATATTATAAGAATTGAACTTTTAATTCTTAATTTAAAAATCAAAATATTACAAATCCATATATTTTATTAATAAAGTATGTTGAACTAATTGTTCATAAATAAGAACTTACATTACATTAAAGAAATAATATTTTAAATTTTGATTTATAAATATCGCAGATATAAAAGTTAAATAATAAAATTATTACGTAAACTAAATCTATGATATAATTTCTAATATAAATAAAGTTATCCAATGCTATATATTCATTAATTGTGCAAAATTTAATATTTTTAACATCATTAATATGCCGGATATAATATTTCAAGAACTTAATCCCCTTATATTTTTGCAAACATTTATTATTCAAAACATTAACATTTCAGGGGAATTTAAAGACAATATCCATGATAGAATCGAGTTTATAGGATTAACAGCGGCATGTTGTTTTGAAAAAGCTTACCGTCAATCTATGAATATTGAAAATGACATTAATCTAAATGATTATGCGGAAATGATCATAGCAATAAAAAATAAAATTGGAGGAAATTTTTCAAGAACATCCAGCGACAAAAATTACATCGGTATTATTAATACCCGTTGTCCTTTCGGCGACGCCGTTAAACAAACTCCTCAATTATGCAAAATGACATCGAGCGTATTTGGAGGAATTGCGGCAAATAATTTTGGATATTCAAAGGTGGTTTTTAAAAAGCGTATTGCAGCAGGAGATAAAAGGTGTGAGATGCTAATATTTACAGATCCTTCATTTGCTTTGAATCTTGACGGCGATGAATTCCATAAATTCTCTCAAGAATCCATGAATTATTTTTCCGATAAATCTACTAAAATTGAAAAAATTAAGGAAAACTGGTGTTTTCCTATAATGTCAGATATAAAATCTCACGATGTCGACTCTCATATTAAAAATACTATCGTAGCTTCTTCAAAATCTATGCGCGATATAATTAAAATCGTAAAACAAACCGCTGCTACTACGGCAACAATTTTGATAACAGGTGAAACAGGCGTTGGAAAAGAAGTAATTGCAAGGACTATTCATAATTTTAGTCTTCGCAGAAATGAACCATTTATCACTGTTAATTGCGGTGCTATTCCTGAAAATCTTGTGGAGAGTGCTTTATTTGGACATGAAAAAGGGGCATTCACAGGAGCTTATCAGGTTCATCACGGTTTTTTTGAAAGAGCTTGCAGAGGAACACTTTTTTTAGATGAAGTAGACAGTTTGCCTTTGTATGCTCAGGTTAAGCTCTTGCGAGTGCTTCAGGAAAAGGAATTTGAAAGAGTGGGCGGAAAATCTTCTTTATCAACGGATGTTCGTATTATAGCCGCATGTAATGGAGAAATTGAAAAAATGGTAACGGATGGAAGGTTTAGACAAGACCTTTATTATAGAATTAATGTTATTCATATTCACATTCCTCCTCTTCGCTTAAGGCAGGATGATATTCCACCGTTAGTAACACATTTTTTGAATAAATTAGCTGTTAAATACTGCAGGAATATTCCAAAAATTACCGACGAATCGATGAATATTCTGATAAAAGCAAAATGGTCAGGCAATATAAGGGAATTGGAAAATATTCTTGAGCGTTCATTTTTACTTTCCCAAAATGGCATTATATCTGGAGAAATATTAACGTCGTCTTTTAAAAGCGAGCAGGGCGATGATATTATAAAAATTCCACATTCCACTATAAAAAACTTAAAAACACTTAAAAAAGAAACCGTTAGGAGTATAGAAACTCAAATCCTTGAAAAAATTTTAACGGAATCAAACGGTAATATACCTGAAGTAGCCAAACAGTTGGGTATTTCAACAAGAGCTATATATAAAAAACTTAAATTGAATCTTATTAATCCTGAAAAATATAGGCATTAAATATAATAGACCCAAAAAAATATACACGGTAAAAAGCTTAAAAACAGAAAAATTATGACCCAAAATTTAATGCAAAAGTGATATAAAACGCCTAAAGGCATCTATAAACCGTACGAAACAACCAAAGGAAATAAAAACATAAGGTCTTAGTTGCATCCGAATACATCGTCAACTTCGGGCATAAATCTAAACTATTATAAAGCTTCTTTTTTAAGAATCTCTTCTATTTTTTTTTTATTATTGTTTTTTGAGATAAACAATCAGATGGCATAAATATTTTCAATATCATTTCTTCAGGACCATGCAATTCTTGATTATCATTTCCCGCTTTATTACATTGATTATCCAATCCAAAACATAGGTATTTTGCTAAGCTTTCTTCTTTATTATGATTCTCCTTATCTATAACTTTTAAATTAACTTGTTCTTCATCTCCAAATACAAGAGGAGATATTTTTTTGTAGTATATAAAATTAAATAAAAAAGATATTTTTTGTTTCGTAATGATTTTTTATTTTAATTATTTTATTAATAATTTCATCTTTGTTTGAGTTAAAGTTATAATATTCTAAAAGATTGATTTAACATCAGAAACTATGAATATATTTAACATAGAAGTTAAAGTTGTAATATTCTAAAAGATTGATTTCAAAAGCGCGTTTATATAAATCCCTTTTTCTGAATCTTTGGATTTTAGAAGATATTTTCGATAATTTTTTATTAAATAATTCAAAAATAAAAGTTTCATCTATACTTATATGTCCAACGGCATCAACTGAAAAAATGGCAGAATCAAAAAGAGTGCCAACGTTATTATAAACTTCAAAAATTATTTCTGAAAGCATAGTATCTGTTATGTCTCTTATATGATGCTTATAGACATTGGAATACATCTTAAGGGGTGAGGTTATTATTGAAAAAATTATTGACAAATATTAAATAGAGTGGTAGTATATAAACATAAAGACCTTATACTTGAATTGTCACCGTATGGTGTGCGTTTGCAGGTAACCCTGCAATAGAGATAAGGTCGCCTTAATAAGGTTATATTACTTTCCGAATTTCCATTCATTTTCTATTCTTTTGGCAATTTTACTTTTGTACAAATCTTTATCTGTTTTGTCGTCGTAATATGAACGATGTATGGAACCAGCTACCATATCCGCTAACTGAATTAAGACATTTTCTTTAGAGTCGATAATCTTTAAATTGGTAAATATTATTTTCTTCGGACCGTTAAGCTCTTTGCGTAAATAATTATTCATAGCCTGTTTTAATTTACGGTCGCCATGTCCGTCTATCCTTATTTTTGCGTTGGTTATAGTATTATCGTTATGTTTAAGAACCATTTTTATTGTGTAATTATAAAAGGATTCTTTTGATCTTCTCAATTCTTGTCCATAAATATTATTCTTTGGCATTACGATGGCCCTTACCCTAAATTTGGAATCGGCAATAGTATCGAGGAACATACAACGGAAATCTTTGCTGCATTTGTTAAATTTAAATTCGAATTTATCCGTACGGTTTAATTTTTGTCTTAATCTTTTAATTTTTAGCGCTGTTTCTTCGGCATCCAGCGGATCGTCAAAAATAACTAGCGCAATAACAAATACCGCAGATGAACCCTTTGTTACCTTAAATCCTGGATCGCCTGAATCATCAATGAATATAATCAATAAAAATCTCCTTATGCATGAATCATTTAAAATAAATAGTATCACATTTCTTAGCCTATTGACAAATATTTCCGCCGGCTGCATATGTCTGCGTCGAGCCGATTTAAAATAGAATACCAAACTGCCTATTGGACCATTATAACGTCTTAACCCAACTTCACCGCTAAAGCCCAAAAACCGTTGATATTCCTATATCTCATTTTTTCTATGGGGGCTACATGATATTTTTAAATAAAAATTTGAAATAAAATTGCTGGATATGCAACGCAGGAGATAATAAATGAAAATATTATTAATCAACAGTAATTAATAAATATAATTACTATATCATATGAATATCTTATGTCAAGTAAACAATATATCTATGTTCTAGCAAAATGATAATGTCACTTATTAGCAAAGTAAAAATGTCCCCTTTATAAAATAATGCTATAAAATATCCTTCTGTAATTTATTAACGGGAGGATACAATGGCAAAGGACATTATCATGGCAACGCCAGCAGAGCTAAACAGGCTCCACGTAATTAAAAAGATTTTGGAAGGGGGCATTACGCAAGTCAAGGCGGCAGAAAGGCTTTCGTTATCCGTAAGGCAGATAAAAAGATTAGTAAGAAAAGTAAAATTAACCGGCGACGTTGCCGTTGTCCATTCCTCAAGAGGAAAGCCTTCGCATAGAAAACTTTCCGATGAGATTAAAACAAAAATGTTAAATTTATATAAAGAGAAATATTCTGATTTCGGCCCTACGCTGTTTTGTGAAAAGCTCCACGAACTTCACGGTATAGATATAAGCAAAGAAACGGCAAGGGAATGTTTATTAAAAGAAGGATTGTGGAAAAAGGCAAGAAAAACCGGAATCCGCAAACAGTTAAGGGAAAGAAAACAATGTTTCGGCGAAATGCTCCAGTTAGACGGCTCTCATCACGACTGGTTCGAAAAAAGAAGAGATAAAGCCGTTCTTATGGCTTTTATAGACGATGCCACCGGCATGGTCTATGCCCTATTTTACGAATACGAAGGAACCATTCCCGCAATGGACTTATTAAAACAATATATAGAAGGATACGGCCTTCCTATGAGCATTTACTCCGACAGGCATACCACGTATAAATCGACGGATAAAAATAAAGAGGCGTTAAGCCAGTTCGGAAGAGCACTGGAAGAACTCGGAATAGAATTAATACACGCCAATACGCCGCAGGCCAAGGGCAGGATAGAACGATTGTTCGGCACCCTTCAGGACAGGTTGGTTAAAGAAATGAGACTAAAAAATATAAGCGATATCGAAACGGCGAATAGCTTCTTAAAAGAATATCTGCCTGTTTTTAACTCTAAATTCAACGTAATTCCCTTCGATAATACCGACGTCAATATTAAAATAGACAAAACCGTAAATCTTGACGATTATCTCTGCGTTAAGCAGGAAAGAACCGTTAAAAACGATAACACGATATCCTACAACTCTAAATTATATCAATTAGAGCCGGGAATAAGGGCTAAAAAGGTGACTGTGGAAGAACACATGGATGACACCATACATATAAAGCATAACGGCATATCTCTTAAATACAAAGAGATAACAAAAAGACCGGTTAAGATAACGGAGAAAGTAATCAAAATAAGAAAGAAATACATACCTCCTGCGGGTCATCCATGGAGAATGACGTTTAAGGAATATTTTCAACCTAAACTTTATCATATGGCGGACGAAAAATGAATCCCTGCGCAAACTCTTTCGCTACGCTTCAAGAGTATTGCTACGGGTTTTCGTCCGCCCTTAACAGTATATTAATTTTAACCGAAAGGGGACATTTTTACTTTGCTAAGAAGGGGACATTTCTATTTTGCCTTGACAGTAAACAATATATCTATGGGGGGCTACAAACGTATTTTAGATAAAAAACACCCGCAAACCCGCATAAGTTCGTTTATTATTGGTTGATTTAGGGGTATTTTTATGAATTTTTAGGTAGGGATTGGTGAAGTTGGGTTAAATAAATTTATTTTAGGCATCCTAAAAAAATCTCTTGACATTCCACTATACTGGATAGTTTATAATTAAATTATAAACTGAGTTAGCAATATAAATATTAATATAATTGATAATTAGGGAGGTGATTAAAATGAGCGAAAAACGTAAGGTGGAAGTCTTTACTGCCGATTGTCCGATTTGCAATGAAACAGTTAAACTTGTAAGGGAACTTTCATGTCCAAGCTGTGATGTGACGATTTATGATTTGCGTAAAAATGGGATTGAAAAGGCAAACGAATATGGAATAAATTCCGTTCCTACCGTTGTCGTGAACGGAAAAATCCTTGACTGCTGCAAAAGAGGCAAGCCGGCAGCGGAAGATTTGAAGACAGCCGGAATAGGAAAGCCTTTATAAACCGCAAAGTGATATTAAAATTTAATTTAAAAATGCCCAGCTCCGCGGGGCAAAGGAGATTTATCATGAGAGCTTTTTTAGGAAAGTCTTTTGCATTTACGGCATTAGTTCTATTTTTTCTGATATTTTCAACAAGTATTGCATCTGCAAATATGGAACATAAACCGGTTAAAGAAATTATTCATAATAGCGCCGCCGGCTGCCCGATGATGAAAGGAATGATGATGCAAGGAATGATGAGTAAGAGCAGCTGCCCGATGATGAAAATGATGAGCGCAAAAACCGCTTCTTGTCCTATGATGAAAATGATGGGAACGATGAATGGCGAAAGACACAATATGAAAATGAATAAAAAAATGTAAAAATTAACAGGCTGCGGCGAAATCCTTGCAGAATTGAAAACATTTCACTGCTTGGATTTGCCGCTTTCTTTACGGAGTTTTTATGAAAAGATCTTCTATAGGAGACTTATCAAAAAAGTTTAACATTAATGCCAGGACAATCAGATTTTATGAATCTATAGGAATTTTGCCCGAACCTGCAAGGGGGGAGAACGGATACAGAATATATGATGATAAATCTTTTGAAAGAATCGACTTTATTATAAAAGCTAAAAATCAGGGTTTTAAACTAAATGAAATTAAAGAAATTATTAATCTTTACGATGAAGGCAAAAAACCCTGCGCTTATACAAAAAGCTTAATAAACAATAAAATAAAAGAAATAGAACTGAAGATAAATGACCTTAAGGAATTAAAGATAAAGCTTAAAGAACGTTTAAAGCAAAAAACGGACGATTCGGATTCTTCAATTTGCCCTGTGATTGGAAAAAATAACAATAATTAAAAGATTATCTAATTTTTAAAACGCCGGATTCTTATAATCCGAAAGGGTTATTAAGACATCCGGCGTGTTTATTATAAAATTTAGTTGACAATTAATTCATTTTAGTTGACAATAATACATATATAAGTTGTCAATCTCAATGATTAATGTTGACAAATAAACAAAGGGAGTTTCAATGACCAAGGTAAGCAGGAAAGGAGAGGATATCAGGCGTTATATCCTTGAACATATCGAAAAACATCCGAATGACATCAGTAAAATAACTGCCGAACATTTCGGAATTACCAGACAGGGAGTTAATAAATATCTACAAAAACTGTGTTTTGAGCAGGTATTGACAAAGTCGGGGAAAACTCAAGGCAGCACTTATAAACTTGCGGCTTTGTCGGAATGGCGGGAAAGTTTTCAAATAACTACGGATCTGGCCGAGGATCTGGTATGGACTAATTCTATCCGTTCCGTCGTTTCTTCGTTGCCGGATAATGTTTTAGATATCTGGCACTACGGATTTACGGAAATGTTTAACAATGCGATAGATCATTCCGGCGGTTCCGAAATTTTAATAGTAATAAAAAAAAATGCGGTTAATATGGAAATGTTACTGATTGATAACGGGGTAGGTATTTTTAATAAAATTAAAACGGAATTAAATCTTCTCGATGAACGACATGCCATTTTTGAATTACACAAAGGGAAACTTACGACGGATCCTAAAAACCATATGGGAGAAGGTATTTTTTTTACATCCCGTATGTTTGATTCATTTGATATTCTTTCAGGAGGTGTTTTTTTTAGTCATAAGTTTGGAGACGACAGAGATTGGATTCTGGAAAACGATAAATTTTCTACGGGAACTGCCGTATGGATGGAGTTAAATAATCATACTGCACGCAATACGAAAAGTGTTTTCGACCAATTCACGTCCAAAACCGATTATGGTTTTAATAAAACGGTAGTCCCCGTAAAATTAGCCCAATACGGAAACGATAAACTGATTTCCCGTTCCCAAGCCAAAAGGGTCCTTGTGCGGGTGGAACTTTTCAAGATAGTTATATTTGATTTTAAAAACGTGGATTATATAGGACAAGCTTTTGCCGATGAGATATTCAGAGTATTTACCCAAAATCACCCTGATATCGAATTAAATGTAATTAACATAAATCCCGAAATAGAAAAAATGATTAAAAGAGCAAGGAATGCGGGTTTATGAATAAAAGCCGCTTTTGAAGATATAAATATGAGATTAAAGAATTTAATTGATATTATTATTAGATTAAGAAATAATTATAACAGATAAATATTGCGGGGTTATGTTTGCTGCATAATATAATTCCCCAATATTGCAAAAAAAAATTGTTTTATTTTTAGTGGGGTGGATGACAGGGCTTGAACCTGCGACAACCGGAGTCACAATCCGGGACTCTACCAACTGAGTTACACCCACCGTAAGGTATTTCATATTTAATGCCAATTGAAATAATTTTAATATTTATTAAAATATATGTCAATCTTTTAAAAATAAAATTAGTCTAAAAAAAACCGAAACCGTCTATTCCCAATGACTTGCCGGCACCTGAGAATATAATAACTAATTCGCATATTATAAACGTCAGATTAATGCCGAGATTTGCGGAAGATATCCAGTACATTGCCAGTAAATAATTTAAATTTAAAAAAATTCCTATAACCGCAGCTATCGGCGTTAAAAATCCGACGGCAAGAAGAAGTCCAGCAGTCAGCTCTCCTATAACAATTAATAAAGCAAATAAAAATGAATTTGGAATAACATAACTGTTTAAAAAATTAGAATACCATATAATAGGGTCATGCCCTGCAAAAAAAGCTATCTTATTATGGAAAGAAGAAAAAAAAGACGGGTTTAATTTGAAATGAACCGCATATAGAAAAAAAATTCCTATATAAATTCTAAGAAGTCCCGCCCATAGATTTCCGTTTTTTATATTCATAATAACCAAAAATATATTTAAATTAGATAATATTTGATTATAATATTTTTTAAAAATGAAAATAAATTTTTTATTTTCATTATATTTATATTATATACGTTTTATTTGAAAATAATATCATAAAAAAAATTTGCATTTAATATTTACAATATTAGTATAAAATTTAATAACGCCGTTTATATAAAAAGATGATTTAATAATATTTAAATTTAAAATTTAAAATAAATATGAGTCTAAACAATCTTGGTATAAATAATAATACCTTAAATCATCGTTAGAAACTATTAAAATTGCTTTAACATATAATAAATACTGGATTCCTGTTTTCGCTGGAATGACACCAGTTGGGTTAAAAGTTAAATCCCCTTAAAGTCATTCCTGCTAAAACAGGAAAGTTCCGAAGATAGAAACGCATGCCGTTTCTGTTCGCGAGGCTATAAGCCATATAAACGCATGCCGTTTATGGCGAAGCGGTCATCCAGAAAAAAAATTCCTAACTGTGATTTAAGGTATTAATAAAATTTCAAGAAAATTATAAAGTTTCTTTAATCGCATTATATAAACCTTCAGGCGAAAGTCCCGCTAATTTATATAGCTCTTCCGGTTTGCCTGAAGAAGAATAAAAAGCTGCCCCTAATTTTTTAAATTTTGTTCTAATATTGTTTTCGGCAAGCAGTGACCCGATAGCAGTTCCGAGTCCTGTTTTTACATTATGGTCTTCAATCGTAATGATAAGCCCTGTTTGCGCTGCAATTTTTAAGTCTTCAATATTAATGTCCGAAGGACAGGAAACGTTAAGAAGCATTGGTTTTATTCCGTCTTTTTGAAGCATTTTTGCGCCTTCCATTGCGTGAACCGTCATATTTCCCGCAGATATAATACAGACATCGCTGCCGTCTATTATTTTATCCATTTTGCCGTATTTAAATTCGTAATTATTTCCAAACGCAGGGTTATTTTCATTATTTAAAATAACAGGTATAATTGAGCGACCCATTATAACAGCAAAATTGCCTTCATGAGAAGCTATATATCGTATTGCTCTATCAGTCTGATTAGGGTCTGCAGGCAATATTACTTTAAATCCGAATGTTGAATTTAAAAGACCGAAATAATCAATACACTGATGTGTTTTTCCGTCTTCCCCGACGTCTATCCCGCTATGAGTGCATACTACTTTAAGATTGGTGTGATTTATATCATTTAACCTTTGCTGGTTATAAACTTCGTCAATGCCGAATACGCCGAAATCTGCAAAAAATGAAAGAATGCCTGCAGTTGATATTGCGCCGGATATGGTAGCCGTATTATGTTCTTCAATACCTGATTCGAAAAAGTGGTCGGGGAATAACGATCTAAAACTTCCTGTTTTGACAGAACCCTCAAGATCGCAGTCAAAAACAGCCATCGGCAGTTTTTTTCCGCCTATTTCTATATTATAATTTTTTGCAATATCTGCTAATGCATTTCCAAATGCCGACCGATTATCTATATTTTTTTCTCTTGTATATGTAATAGCATTTCCCGTATTTTTAATTGTAATATAATTATTTTTGTGAACCTGCAGCGGTCTAATCGAAAATTTTTGTTTTCTTCTATTAATATAATCGGCTAAATTATCTGTTTCTCCAAGCTCAATTAAAGCTTTTTTACAATCGTCTATATTTAAAGTAGAGCCATGAAATTTGGCGTTGTTTTCCATAAAAGATACGCCTTTTCCCATCACGGTATTTGCAATGATTGCAACCGGAGCATTAATTGAATGCGCTTTTTTAATTGCTTTATATATATCGTCAAAATTGTGTCCGTCAATTTCAAAAGTATGAAATCCGTCAGCTTCAAAATTTTGCTTTATGTTATCCGGCATAATATCCGAAATTTTTCCACCAATCTGTAAACCGTTATGGTCAACTATAACGGTTAAATTATTTAATTTATATTTAACGGCAAATCTGCGAGCCTCTGATATCTGCCCTTTTGTTTGTTCTCCGTCTCCCATAATGCAATAAATATGATTATTAAAATTATGCAATTTAGAAGCAAGCGCAAATCCGCATGCAGCGGAAAGACCCTGTCCTAAATTTCCGGTATCCCATTCAACCCCCGTAACCGATTTTTCTACATGCCCTTCAAAAGGAGAACCTGCATATCTAAACCATGCGATAGCGTCGTCTATATTGAAAAAGCCGTAATTTCCCAATGCCGAGTAAACTCCGGGGGAAGTATGCCCGTGGCTGATTATAATAATATCCCTATCTTCTTTAAACGGATTGTCGTTATAGACAAAGCCGAAACCGTATAAAATAGAATAAATATCAATAGAAGACATTGAACCGCCGGGATGACCCGAAGATGCTGCCGTAGTCATTTTTAATATATCGCCCCTGCATTTTTGAGTAAACTTTTTTAAGAACGATATTTCTTCATTGGACAACCCGTCTCTGTCAAACCCTTTTTTTAACTCCATTTTATTTTACCTCCGATTAAAAATCACACATTTTTGATTGAATCTAAAAGTTTATTATATGACTCTTCAAATGACTTAACGCCTTCTTTTTGCAAAATTTCTCCTGCCTGTTCGGTATCTATCCCTAATTTTTTAAGTTCATTAAGAATATTAACAGAATTTTCAAAATCATAACTTGCGGTATCTGATTTAATATTTCCGTGGTCGGCAATACTTTCAATCGTTTGTTCCGGTAATGTATTAACGGTATTTTTAGCAATTAAAGGTTCTACGTATTTTAAATCGTAATAATCGGGATTTTTAGTGCTTGTGCTTGCCCACAAAGGTCTTTGAATGTTTGCCCCCGCTGATTTTAATTTTTTAAATCTGCCGCTATTTAATACCTCAAGAAATCGATTATATATAACTTTTACATTAGCAACCGCAGCCATACCTTTCAATGAACTAATTCTGCTTTTATTATCTGCATTACCGGCATTATTATTTAATATATCATCTAATAATTTATCAATCATTGTATCAAGTCTGCTTATAAAAACACTTGCTACACTGTGTATTTTATTAATATTAATGCCGTTTTTTAATGCGATTTCTAAGCCTTCCATATAGGCATCGGCAACATTTATATAGTGGGTTAACGAAAACATTAATGTAACATTGACGTTTATACCTTTTGCTATAATTTGGGTTATAGCGGATAAGCCTTCTTTCGTAGCAGGTATTTTAATTAATAGATTGGGTTCGTTTATTGAATAAAAAATTCTCTCGGCTTCTTTGACGGAAGTTTCAGTGTCCATAGCTATATTAGGCGGAACCTCTATGCTGACAAACCCGTCATTGCCTTCCGTCTTTTCATAAACGGGATAAAGTATTTTAGCGGCATCTTTTATATCTTTTTGAGTAATAGCATCATATATTTTAAATGTGTCTAAACCTTGAGACGACATATTTTTAATAATTTCGGGGTAATTGCACTTACCTGAATCAATCGCTTTTTCAAATATTGAAGGATTTGAGGTAATTCCCGCGATTATATTATTATCAACTAATGATTTAAGTTCTCCTGAATCAATCATACATCTTGAGATATTGTCTAACCATGGACTCTGTCCGCATTCAAGAAGTTTTTCAAACTTATTTTTATTAGTTATCAGTAAATCAATGTTCATAATCATACCGTAAGTTTACATTTATATAAATAAAATATATAAATCTAACTTTAACGCCTCCATAAAAAAATTTTAATTTTTAAAAAATAGCCATTGATTCTCACCTGCTTTTTTAAACTTTAACAATGTATATTCGCCGTTTATTCTTTTTCCTTTAAAATCTAAAATATATTTAT
>JAKACI010000249.1 GCA_021821565.1 bacterium
CCGCAGGTTCTATTATGAATTAATATAATATATGCCGTCTTTTTTAACTATTCCCAGCCCGTATGCGTCCAATATAACAGAAAATACGTCTTTCAAGGGAACATTATGCATCTTCATTGTTACTGTGCCTTTTACATTAGAGCCTATCAAAACATTCATATTTGAAACTTTTGCAATCATTCGTATAACGTCTACTAAGCTGGCATTTTGAAAATCAAAGCTAACATTCATTGTCGTGGGGTCAACGAATAACTTTTTAACATGTTTTGAATTAGCCTGTTTTGAATTTTTTGATGCAAAGACCGTATTTGCAAATGAATTTGTTTGAAGTGAAAAAAATATTAAAAACATAGCCAAAAAAACTACCGTAAAAGGTAAAATGAAGTTGTTTTTATTTTTCTGTTTTTTTATAACCTTTATAATTCTTATGATTTTATCTATGCTTTTTTTATTCATTTTTCCTCCAGCTCCCCGATATAAATGTATAGAATATAAATATATAAACTAATATATAAATATTATTTCTTATTTTATTTCACATTTTTTTATTTTATATTTCTTAACTTATTTCATATTGTGTTATGTGCACTTTTAAATTGCACTTGACATTATTTTATTTCATACTCATTACATAATTAATAACATGCGTTTGCCCTAGTTGATTATATGTTTTTTCGGTTAAAACTATTGAATTATTTGTAATATTTATTATCCTTGCCCTATTAACTCCCATAATAGAACCTGCGGTTACTATGTAAGATCTTCCGTTCGGGGTTGAAACCATAGCAAAATATTTCCCGTTTCTTTCCATTATACCTACAATATGAAGAGATGACAAACTATATTGAAGAAGAGGGATTTCTCCGTACTTAAACGACATATTAGGTTTTTGAGTATATAAAAATGTTCTGAACGGATTTCTTAATAAATTATACGGATATGGATTTATATTTAAACTCTTATATTCCAACTTTTTTATTTTTTGCTTATTGCTATTTTTATTTCTATTTATCTTATTATTATCATTTGTATTATTTTTATATTTGTATTTTAATTTATTGGCAGCCGGCATCGGCGATATTTTAGATTTAATTTTATATTTTATATTTTTATCGTATTTTATTTTGTCTGCTGTAAAATTCGGCAAAGCTCCTATAAATGAAAAAGTAGTGCCTTCAAAACTCGCGGCAACTTGATGATGTTTTGAAGAATTTCCTGTTATGGACACATTATGAACGTCAACAATTCTGTTCATATCGGCAAGTTTATAAAAAAACTTATAAACATTAAAAAAAGAACCGCTAATATTCATTGAAAAAGGAACTTCTTCATAAAAACTTTTAGGCGCAACATTACCCGGTTTAAACATATCTAAATTCAAATGCAGAGCTTTAGCATAATTTGAAACCTGCATTAAAAGACCTGGTATATTCTTTTTTGACGGGAGTTCGGTTAATAAACTTAAGAATTCTATACCAAGTTTTTTCTGTTTTTTTACCAAAGCAGGGTAAGCTCTGACTTCCGATAGATACGAAGCGTATCTTGTTTTAACGATATTAAGCGAAGACTGCTTTTGGTTTAAAGAGGTCTGTAAAGCTGTGAAAAACATAAAATAATATATTGCTATAATAGCAATAAAAATAACCGCGCCTATAACCACTCCTATGAATATCTGATTTTTAAAATTTATACTTTTCATATTTAAATTCATATAGTCTTAATGCAGTTTTACAATCTATTTTTTTATTATATTTTTAGGTTTAGGTTTTTTATATTTGCTTTCCATCGTAAGACTAAAATTTTGAAGCTTTAAATCTTGTTTTTTAGTTTCCGCAGTTTGTATTAAATTTATAGAATGGAAAAAACCTGTTTTTTTTATTTTTTTCATAAACATTGATACAACCTGACCATCCAATGCAACTCCGCTAATGCTGATATTTCCCTTATCGGATTTTAAAGAGCTTAACCACGCAAATTTTGGCATAGCGCTCGTAAGAGAAAAAGTATAGCCTATTGGACCTTGCTGTTCCTTTTTTAAAGTCTTTATTATATTAATTTTTTGTAACATCTGATTTTGCACTTTTCTAATTTCAACTACCTTTTGAACTTTAGGCATTAAAACAGAAATTTTTGAATTGTATGAAGAAATATTATTCATAACATTATTTATTTTATTTTGCACAAAAGAATGCATAAAATAAATTACTGCGACGGCGGCTGCTATTGGAACTATTACATAAGGAATAAAAGAAATAATGTTACTTTTTTCAATATGCACTTTAATTTTTTTTGATTTTTGTTTTTTATTGAGATTTATTTTTATAATCATGGCTGTAATCCTCTAATTGCTAAACCTGCCGCAACTCCAAACAAAGAAGATTTTGTTTCTATAAAATTAGTATTGCTTATATTTTGATTAAACACTATTTTTCTAAATGGATTAATAATTGTGACGGGTATATTCAGTTTGGTTTCTATATCCCCAGAAAGCCCGGTAAGCATGGCTGAACCTCCGGTAAGAAATATTTTCTTAGGATATTGCTTATCATTATTAGCGGCAAAATAGTCTATAGTTCTTTGTATCTCGGTTGTTATTCTTGCAACAATCATATTTGCAAATATCATATAATTAGTTTTAAAATTTGCATCTCTTTTTTCAATGCCGCCTGTTTTTATATTTTCGGCTTCATTAAAATCCATCTGAAATTTTTTTGCTATTTCTTCGGTGATATTAACACCCCCGATCGGGGGTGTTAAT
>JAKACI010000250.1 GCA_021821565.1 bacterium
ATATATATTTTAATATAATCTATATTGATAACTGCTAACTTTATAAAATAATTATTCATTTTTAGCCTTCTTGTTTAAATCGATTTGAATATAAAATAAATAATTATTGCGTAAATATTTTTCTACAGTTATATTATGAAATAAACATTCTATTGTTTATATTATTTCTTTTATAACATCTATATTGTATATAATTAATATTTCAATATAATGACAATTAGATTAAATTTTTATTACAATATCTTATAAAAATTCTGAATCAAAGCGCAAATAACTAAATAAACAACTAAATAACTTAAAAATTTAACCTGCATCTAAATAAACATTGAAAATCTTAAGAAACTGATTTAAAATCAAATCTAATATTAACATAAATAAGATATCATGTGTAATGTTAATATTCTGTCAAGCTGCGGTTTAAACTAATTTTTGCAATCTAATTTTTTTCATTACAGTTAATCCATTAAACAAAAACATAATTTGAAAATTCTGATATTATATGAAAACAATAACGCTCTCTGATCATACAAACGATAAACTAAGGGCTTATGAAGAACATAGAGAACATTTATATCAAGATTCTATTAACAAGCATAATAATAAAATAAGAGAAAAATTAAACCGCAGAAAAGAAATAACGGGTAACATATCTAAAGATTTAAGAAGTTATAAAATTTTAAGCGGATTCGGCAATTTAGTCAGACTGACGTTTAATATTTTAACTCCTAATCCAGCTAAACCAGTCAAATTACAACCAAGCAACACTGAGATTATATGGGCAAGCGGCAATAAAGGAGAGAACCGCGCTTTTGAAGTCTTAAACAAACAGTTAAGCGAAGAATGGACGGCAATTAAGGGCTACCGTAACGCCAAAGGAGAAATTGACCTGTTGACGGTAGGTCCTTATGGAATTATCGCTATGGAAATTAAATATATTAACGGCACTATTTATTGCGACGGCGATAAATGGTGGAAAGATAAATTCGATCGTTATGGCAACCTTGTTGAAACTCTTGCTCCTATTACCGATAAAAAAGGCAGAACGCCGAGTATGCAGGTTAATGAAGCTGCCGATATATTAGAGCGATATCTAAAAAAAAATTCAATTAACACAAGAATATATCGCATGGTTATCTTTTCTCACAAATTATCAAAAATTAAAGAAATAAAAAACAAAACGGTTGATTATATACTAAATATCCAATCAATAGATATTAATAAATTATTTTTTCAGAAAAGTACCGGTTTTAATAAAATAGATATTGAAAAATTAATATATTTTATAAAAACAAACCATAATTTTTATAACAATAAACATTAAAAAAGATATAACTAATGTTAAATATGAATAATACCGCATTAAATCTTGACGGCGTGATATTCGATTACGAAAAGACCTTTCAAAAAGAAGCGTTGAAACTCGGATTTGAAGCTTCGGTTAAGCATCTCGAAATTTATAATATGTCAGAACGGTATGAAATCCCGCAAGAGCAGATCTCCTTAATAAATTCAAGAATAGATTTTTCAGATATGGAAATATTTGACGAGGTTGCAAATTTAAAGCATTATATCAAAGATATTAAATGTTTTATAGCATCAAGTCCGGAAGAAGCTCTGGATTTAAGGAAATTAAACATATCCAAAATATTCGGCAAAGATATTCCGATATATCATGCCAATTCTAAAGAAAAACACAGAATTATTTCCGAACTTGAAATAAATTTTAATATTATTTTATCCTCATACTGCTAAGATTAGAGCCGTCCCATCCAAACTGCACCCATTCTTTGGTTATATCTATGCTTGGATGGTAATATGACTTAGAAACTTTACCGTCAGGGTATATTACAATAAGAAAAAGACCAGGAAAATTAATCATGCATTGGCATTTTATTTTTTTAGAGTAATCCTTTGCTAAATTAATTGCTTCTTCTTCTGAAACCATTCCGCCGAAAGAATATGTTGAATATATGCCCGGTATTAAACGGACTGTGCACGCAGAAGCTTTTCTTGGTATTTTTATAGCAGCTTCATAATCTAATTTGTCTAATTCTAATAAGGATAATAAAGTATCTATATCTACGTTAATTACTTGTAAATATTTTCTTGGAATAGGTTTTTCCAGTTTCTGCCATTCTTCAAGATGTTTTTTAAACTTTTCGAGCTTAGCGTATCCTGAAGCGTAAGCGATATCTTTTATGTCTTTTCCTGATTTTTGATGCTGCGATAAAAGATAGTCTTTTACATGCTTGCAATACACATAATTTTCTACTTCGTTTTGCGGATTACTAAATAAAGTTAAATTTAATTGTAAATCTGAAACTTCTTGAAATTTGTCCATGATTTTCTCCTTGCCGGAAGTTAAAATTTTCCGGAATAGTTAATTTCATTAGACCAAAAAACCCAGTGACCTAGGAAACTTAAGCCACCGGGTTTCATTGGCTTTTTAGCTTCTTGTTAAGGCGGCTGCAATATGCTCCTAAATCCCCGCCATTAAAAATCTATATAAAATAAAAAAACCCGCACTAAAAGCGCGGGTAATATAATTAAACCAACGTTTTTTAGCACATTTATTAAGCGGAAGCAATATACTTCAAATCACCGCTTTTATTCTTATTTCTTAATTTCAATTATTTAATTATTATCTTTACTTCTTAATTAATTTATATCACTAATATTTATGGTTGTCAAGTTGTCTTAGGCAGTTGTCTTAGGCAGTTGTCTTAGGCAGTTGTCTTAGGCAGTTTG
>JAKACI010000251.1 GCA_021821565.1 bacterium
GCAAAAAAAAAGGTTTTAACGGATTGTCGCTTAAAATAAATCCGGACAAAGCATCGGTAAAATTTAAAACAATCCATGAAGTAAACAAACAAATTGATTTAATTAATTTTAAAAATGAGATTAAAAACGACATCCGCCTCGTTTATAATATATTATTTGAAGCAGAAAGCTGCATCCACGGAAAATCTTTAAAAGATTTACACTTGCATGAAGTCGCAAGTATAGATACTCTCTTAGATATATCATTATCCGCTTTTATTATTAGCGAACTTAAGCTTAAAAACAAATATCAAAATAATGATAATTCGCATGATACAAACACAAGTAAATTTTACTATAATAGCTGCATTAATGTTAATAAATCTCAAGAATACAAGAAAAGTGCCGATTGCATAAATAATGAGAACAATCTCAACAATAACAGTAGCAACAATAGCAGTAATAGTAATAGCAGTAGTAATAATAATGAAACCTGCAATAATAAAATTGATAACAATAAAAATACCTGCAATTTTGATTACGGAAATTATAATATAATTTGTTCAAAAATTAACTTAGGTTCAGGTATAATTGATATTGCTCACGGCGCTTTATCGGTGCCTCCTCCCGCTGTTTCTTACATATTAAAAGAAATACCCGTTTACGGTTTTGGCGATAACACGGAATTAACCACGCCCACCGGAGCCGCTCTAATTAAATATTATGCAAGCGGATACAGCGAAAAAATACCCTCAATGGAAATAATTTCCGAAGGCTATGGGTGCGGTTCAAAAGACTTAGACATATTAGTAAACATTTTGAGAATTTTTTACGGAAAATTAAATAAAAACTCTTATAATTATCATTATAACAGCGATAACAATGAAGATTTGCAAAATTCATATATAAATTACGGCGAAATTGCTGAAATACAGTGCAATATTGATGATATGAATCCTGAAATATATGATTTTATAATTGAAAAATTATTTAAAAACGGAGCATTAGACGTTTTTTTAACTCCGGTAATGATGAAAAAAAATAGACCGGGTATTGTTTTAAACGTCTTATGCGAGGTTCCTTTAATAAAAAAAATATCTGCGGTAATAATGGAAGAAACTACTTCTATAGGACTCAGAATAGCAATAAAAGACAAAATTTATATAGACAGATTTATAGAAGAAATAAAAACCCCGTTCGGAACAATCAAAGTTAAAATATCAAAAACCGGAGATAAAATTTTAAATAAAAAACCTGAATATGAAAGCTTAAAGAAAATAGCGTTAAATAATAATATTTCTTTAAAAGAAGTTTATAATATAGTTAATAAAATAATTAAATAATTTTAATATTCCGCAGCTATTCTGCAAAAGGTATCCGATTAGTTTTCCGCAGCAGCAGCTTGATATCTTATAATTATTATTATCTTGCGGAAAATAAATCGGATACCTTTTGCACAGATACCTTTTGCACAAAGTCATTCCTGCGAAAGCGGGAATCCAGCATATAAAATGCAGATATTCAAAGAGATTAGAGAGGGTTTAAAGTAGTTAAATAATATAGTTGACTTTTTTATTTGATATAGTCAACAAAATAATAAAAGTTAATTTGATAATTAAACATCCGCCGGCTATCTATCCCACATCATTATACTTGCGTAATTTGAATTTTACTTCTTTTTCTTTCGCTATTTGTTTAACTTTTTCTATATCTAAATCTCTTAATCCGACTGCGGACACGATGACTTCATTTATATATTTTTTTGATTCGCCTATAAATTCTAAGATTGATTTAAAAGGCTCTATGATAAAACCTTTATCTTTTTTTATCTGCGGTCTGCAAATTGCGTTATAATAATCGCTATCAGCCGCATTAAGACTTATGCTTATACTGTCTATATATTCACCAAGTTCTTTTGCTATATTGCGGCCGTAAACAGCATTGGCAAGCCCGTCCGTATCAAGTCTTACATACACTCCTTTGTTTTTGAGATGCAGCGCAGCTTTTTTAAGAACGTCAAGACGCAAAGTCGGCTCTCCTAATCCGCAAAATACAACTTCTTTAAAATTGTAATAATGAAAAATAGACGATAAAATTTCAGTTTCCGAAGGTTCTTTTTTAAGCTCCAGATTATATCCTTTTACATTAAAATTAACTGCGCCGTGTTGATATTTAGGACAGAAAATACACTGATTCGTACATTTATTGGTAAGATTTACATAAACAGAATCTCTGATTTTGTAGGCGACGGCGGGATAAAAGCCTTCGACTCCGTTTAATGAAAAAAGATTTACGGTATTTTGCACCGTTAATTCTTTAAATTTTTCTATATCTATATTTTTTTCGTCTGCGATTGTTTCTGCTATAAATCTTATATATGACGGTTCATTTCTTTTTCCGCGGTATTTTTGCGGGGCAAGAAACGGACTGTCTGTTTCTATTAATATTTTTTCATCGGGAACGCTTTTAATAATATCCCTTAAATTCTGATTTTTTCGATATGTTATTTTTCCTGCTATTGAAATAAAATATCCAATATCTAAAAATTTATTTGCATCTTCCGTGTTTTTACCGGAAAAACAATGAATAACACCGCCGTAAAATAAATAATTAGAATTATTGTAGCTTTTTAAAATTTCATATGCTTCGTCGTAAGCATCCCTTATGTGAACGGCGATAGGAAGTTTATTGGCAAATGCAAGTTCGATTTGAAATCTGAATAATTCTTCCTGTTTTTTTTTATCAATTATTC
>JAKACI010000252.1 GCA_021821565.1 bacterium
CGTTAAAACCTTTTTTGCGTTTTTTCAAAAAAAATATCTTTCGAAGAAAAATCTTTTATATTTAAATTATTTATTGCTTCGTAAAATTGTTTTTCTTTAATTAAATCTAAATTATATAAAGCGCTTAAAAATTTATCTCCCGATATGCCGCTGAAACAATCTATATAAATAATATTCTGATTCATAAAAAAAATTATAAAAAATAAAAAAATTTAAAATAGGTTGTACATTTTAAATATCAGATTATTTATTTATTTAATTTTCTATATTAAATTTTATCTCTGCATTTAATTCATCTGATAATTTATCAGAATTATTATCATTGCCGTAATTTTTTGAATATGATTTAGAATTAAGAATATATCTGTCTAAGTGCTTTGAATAATTGCTCCAGGGAGAAAGTTTTGCGGTTTCTTCCGTTAACCCTTCATATTGATTTACTTTTGCATCCATGTTGTCTATAAAGTGCAGTATAACGGCTTCAATAGTTTTAGGTCTTTTCGGAGAACCGAACTCTAATTCACCGTGATGAGCAACAACAGAATGCAGAATAAGAATTTTCACATTTTCAGGAAAGCCGCTGATAGAATCTATTTTATTGCTTATATAATTGACTCCAAGCACGATATGTCCCATAAGTCTGCCTTCATCGGAATACTCCGCAATATTTTTATTAAATTTTAATTCTTGTATTTTACCCGCATCATGCAAAAAACAGCCAGCCAGCATTATATCTTTGTTTACCGAATCTTTATAATGTATGGACATTAAAAGACCTGCTTTTACAATACTGAGAGTATGCTCAAGAAGACCGCCTATATATGCATGATGAATAGATTTAGCCGCAGGCAGAGATTTTAATTTGTCGGTATATTTTTCGTCATTTAGAAATAATTCTATAAGTTCGCCTATATATTTATCGTTTATATTTTCTCTTAATATAGCGCATAATTCCGAAAACATATTGTCTATATTAAATTTTGAAGATTTTAAAAAAAGGCATAAGTCGCTGCCTGTAATGTTAATTTTTTCGGCATCCGTAATATTTAATTGCAATTCATTTTGAAAAACGCTTGTTCTTGATTTTATTTTTATAAAATCGCCCGGCTCAAAAATATTTGCAAATTTTTGAGTGTTGTCCCAGATATTTGCCTTTATGTCGCCTGTTTTATCCGATAATTTAAGCGATATGTAATCCTTGCCCGTTTTTCCCTTTAGCAATGATTTATTTTTTACTAAATAAATTGAATCCGCTTTTTCATTTTCTTTTAAATCCGATATAAATAATTTATTCATAATAAATATTTTTTTATATTTTTTTATATTTTTAAAAATAATTTATAAAAACCTTAATCTAATGATAACAAATAATTTTATAAAAATCAAAATAATGAATTTTTATTTTTTTAATTTTTTTGTTGCTAAAAACAATAATAATCTGATATAACATTAATTAACCATACATTTATTATATATAAAATAATTTTTTATATATTTATGTTTATATTTTTATATATATATTTATTTTATTTATCTACTTTTTTTATTGCAGTGTGTTATTTCAATTTAAAATTTAATTGTTTATATTCATAAAAAATTATTCATAAAGAGGTCGGAAGTTATGTTTATTGATAATATAATAGGAATGTTTTCGGAGGATCTCGCAATAGATTTGGGAACAGCCAATACCTTAATATATGTGAAAGATAAAGGCATTGTTTCAAATGAACCTTCCGTGGTAGCAGTGCACATTAATTCAAGAGGAGAAAAAAAAATTTTGTCCGTCGGCAGGGATGCAAAAAAAATGCTTGGCAGAACACCCGGAAACATTCAAGCTATTAGACCGATGAAGGACGGAGTTATAGCAGATTTTGAAGTAGTAGAGGCTATGCTTAAATATTTTATAAGAAAAATACATAATAGAAAAACTTTAGTAAGACCAAGAATCATTATAGCTGTTCCTTCAGGTATTACTGCCGTTGAAAGAAGAGCGGTAAGAGAATCTGCCGAGGCTGCCGGAGCCCGAATAGTTTATTTAATTGAAGAACCCGTCGCAGCGGCGATAGGAGCAGGTCTTCCTATAACGGAAGCTGCAGGAAATATGATAGTAGATATCGGCGGAGGAACTACCGAGGTTGCAGTAATTTCAATGTCGGGTATTGTTTATGCAAAATCTATAAGAGTCGGCGGAGATAAAATAGACGATGCTATAATTCAATATGTAAAGAAAAAGTATAATCTCTTAATCGGGGATAGAACGGCAGAACTTATTAAAATGACGATAGGTACGGCTTACTCTGCTGAAGAAACATCTACAATGAACATAAAAGGCAGAGACCTTCTAAGCGGAATCCCTAAAATCATTGAAATTACTTCAACTGAAATTTACGAGGCAATATTGGAGACTGTCTCGCAAATTGTTGACGCGGTTAAGACTACGCTCGAAAAAATACCGCCGGAACTCTCTTCGGATATTGTAGATAGAGGGATTGCTCTTGCAGGAGGAGGCGCTCTTTTAAAAAATATAGATATTTTAATAAGAGAGAATACCGAACTTCCGGTCATTATAGCGGATGATCCGCTTACTTGTGTAGTAAGAGGCGCAGGTATGGCTTTAGATGAGCTGAATATATTAAAAGACATTGTTCTTGAAAATTAGTAATCAGTATTAATATCCTAATACTGCAATATAAAATAATCTTCT
>JAKACI010000010.1 GCA_021821565.1 bacterium
TTAACTTAACTTCATTTCCTTTTTTAAGAGCGGCGGTAACGGCATTTACAAATGAATTTAAAGCCTTTTCGCTGTCTATTTTAGTTAGATTTGACTCTTTTGCGATAGCGTCTACTAATTCTTTCTTTGTCATAATAACTCCGATCATTAATTTAAATTTATTTATTTATTTAAAGCGTTAAATAATAAGGCTTTTAAAGCTATGTATGATATATATAAATATATATACGGTAAATAATGATTTGTCAATTATGTAGACTGTGTCAAATATAGAAAAAAAATACTGAATGAGCAAATTACGAAAATCTATCAAGATATAATTTTTTTTCTTGACAAGATATTTTTAAGGGAAATCTTTGCCTAATATATGCCGGGCGGACGGGAAAGCCTGTTCGGAATTTATAAAGAAAAATAAATTAATGCCGAAGCTGATTTTTTAACTATGTTAAATTATTTAATTTGTTAAGTGGACAATCATTGCACAGAGGAATTCTTTTGCAGAACATTTTGCCTGTCATTACTATTAACGCATGATATTCATTGTATATTTCTACATTTGTTTTATCGTTTGTTCCGCTGTTTTCCTCTTCGACTGTTTCTTCATCGTAAACATAAAATATATTGTTTATATTGTCTGTAAAATATTTTTGCAGATTTTTATATTTCTCTTTTAATGCACTTTCAATTATATAGTGTCTTTCAAGTATTCTTCTAGTATAAGCATCTATAACAAATACCGGCTTTTTTAATGCGTATAGCATTATACTGTCGGCAGTTTCCTCTCCTATGCCGGATATATTAAGAAGTTTTTCCCGCATTACAGAAACGTTTTCATTTTTCATTAATTCAATAGAAAAATTATATTCCTTTTTTACAAAATTTATAAATTCTTTTATCTTAAGAGCTTTCTGATTATAGTAGCCTGAAGGTCTTATAAATTCTTTTAATAAATCTAAATCTATTGTCTCCATAGCTTCAAAAGACAGCAGATTGCGGCTTTTAAGATTATAAATCGCTTTCTCTACGTTTATCCATGCAGTGTTCTGACCCAATATAGCGCCTATCATAACCTCAAAATCTGATTCTGCCGGCCACCAGTTCTTCATTTTACCGAATCTGTTATGCAGCAGATTGTAAATTATTTTTAAAATATTGCCGTCATCCCCTTCCTTAGAATATTTTTTGCAATGCATCATATTTTATAATTTAAGATACTAATTTACAAAAAATTTTATTGTTTAATTAATTTAACTTGATTAATTAATTATGTTAATTAATCAAGTTAATTATGATTAATATGATTCATTGCTCTCAAACTGAACTTTATAGAAAAGACTATCAGCTAAGTCTCAATCATCTCATTCGGGTCATTCATTTCTATCCATCCCATCCGAGAGCGGTGCCTTGTTTATGAGTTTTATGGTTTACAAACTTTACAAGCCCTATAACCATTTTCTATTGCTTCATTCGTTGTATTGTAAAAAATCACATTCTCTCTCTTTGGTTTTTTGGCGCTGCATGAAGGCAAACAATATATCATCGTGGTTTTTACGGCAGTAAAAAAATAACCGTCATATTTCGTATCCTTGTAGCCGATAAATTCGTATTTCTCATCATCACTCAAAGCACACTGTTCCTTTGTTCAAGCTTTAGCAAGCGCTTCTTTACTGTTATTCCGCCTCCGTAGCCACCTAAATCGCCGTTACTGGAAATGATTCGGTGGCAAGGTATTGCAATAGCAATGGCGTTTGCTCCATTTGCACCGGCTACTGCACGAACAGCTTTTGTATTGTTTATATTTTTTGCTAATTGCAGATAGGTTGAAGTAGCGCCATAGGGTATTTTTATCAACGCATTCCAAACACTCTTCTGAAAATCGGTTCCAATCATTAATAATGGAATGTCAAATTCTTTCCTGTTTTCTGTCAAATATTCATCAAGTTGTTCTTTTGCTTTTGTTAGTGTTGCGTCATTTTGTTCTAAAAAGTCAGCTTCAAGCCCAATTTTTACCCTATTGTCAACAGTTGTTCTCATTTTTCTATATCTGAAATCAAGCAAGCATAGACGACCATCAAAAGAACCCAATATTAGTTCTCCGATTTTTGTTTTGTGATATTGGATATTGATTTGGTTCATTTGCAATACTCCTTATCTCTCTATTCTATTAAGCAATTTTACCTATATTTATTTTGCCGTTAAAACCGCAATTTCAACTCATAAATTAATTATTTCTGAAAGTTATAATTTGAAATATATCGTCTTTTTCTCTGGATTAATTTTAATGTCTGTAACCGATATGATGATATTTGAAAGAATTTATAGTTTATCCATATATTTTTAATGATTACAAGCGTCTCATCCGCCTATATTGCTTGCAGCGGTCGTTTCGGACGGTCGTAGCGGCATATTCTTCTGCTGAAAAAGACATGCTGTTTAAAGGCATGCAGAAGATTATATGTCGGACATGCGTATCAGTCTCTGTCGGACACTTAAAGTATATCATTTAGTCTATCTCTTTTACAAGAGTTTTTAATAACCCAAAATTGCCGATAGAGATTGTTAAAAGTGCTTTAATGTTTTAAAAAGATTAGATGGGCCGTCTAAATACCGAAGGCTTTAAACCGTACCTGCCTGCGCAGGAATGACACTCAACAGGTGAAACGATAAATCCTCGCAGAGTCATTCCTGCGTACGTAGAAATCTAGAAAAATAATTTTCTATCGGCAATTTTGGGTTATAAGTTTTTTCTTGACCGACAAATTAAAAAAATAAATGATTGAGGTAAATTATGTTAAAAATAGATTATGATAAAGACTGCGATATTTTAGAAATTAGATTCTCCGCCTGCATTTGCCTGTTTTACCTGCACACTAATGCTATTCTGTAAATTAGTTTATTTTTAAAAATGCGTATCCAATTTTTTTAATTAATTTTTTTTAAAATGTTAATTTTCTTATTTCTTATTTCTTATTTCTTATTAATTATTTCTTATTTCTTATTAATTATTTCTTATTAATTATTTCTTATTTCTTATTAATTAAAATAAAGTGCGAATGATATAAATTATAGAAATGTCTCCTGAGCGACAAAATTTTAATTAAATATATTATACTATATTATAATATATAATGTTATATGATATATTAATTAATAATTTTAAGTAATAATTTAAAAAAAGGAGATTATATTTATGTACAAAATCGGGTTGTTTTTAATAACTGTTCAAATTCTTATTTTAAGCTTTAGTTCTATCCCTGCGTTTGCGAAGCATAATTCTAGCTACGACGGGTTTTATAAAAATTATAATAAGCCTGTAAAGATGGTCATCGGCGTCAATATGCCCGGACAGCAATTTGGGATTTCAATGCTAAATGTAAAACATGCAATAAAATATCTTAAATCAAAGGGCAAAAAATATTTAATTCAGGTAGTTTTTTATGGACCAATCGTAAAATTATTAATTCCTTCGCATAATAGGATGTATAATAACATTATTAATAAGCTTAGAAGTGAAGGAGTGAGTTTCAGGGTCAGCAAAAATGCTCTAATGCTAAACGGCGTTAATTCTAAAAATATACCTTCCTTTATAAAAATAATTCCCGGCGGAACGCTGCAGGTTTTTAAAAAAATAAATGAAGGCTATACCTATTTAATAGCAATGTGAAGATAACAAAAAATAGCTTAAGCTATCCGATTTATTTATTCCCCCACTCCCGCTTGAATCTGCGGGAAATTATGACATCTGAAATAATTATGCAAAATCCTCTCCTTTTTTAAAGGAGAGGATTTTGCATAATAATATTAGAATAATGTTATCCGATTTATTTTATCTCTTACTCTCGCCTCACTTCCGCCTATATTTGCCTGTTTTACCCGTCCATAAATGTAAAGATATTAATGATACGCTCTATTGTTAATAAAAATTATTTTATTTTTCTATTTATTTTTATTACAATGAGAGGTATAACGAACATAAATACCATAATGAATTAAATTGAATGATTATAAATTTTTTCAATTCGGAAACAAAAGAATTTTATACAACAGTTTTCAGTAAAAAAATTTCAACGAATATACAAAAAAGTCGCAATTCGCAAGCGCAAGTTAGATATGTATGATGGATGCCGCCGAAAAGATTGACGATTTAAAGTCTCCTCCTGTTACCCAAAATTGCCGATAGAGATTGTTAAAATAGCTTTAAAGTTATATAAATACTGAATTCTCGCTTTCGCTGGAATGACACCCGCTGGGTGAAAACTTAACCCAACTTCACCACTGTTATTATTCTAAAATTATAACCCATTGATATTATTACATTTTATTTTTTATTTTGTAGTCGCCATAGACATTTTTGCTGCCCCATAAATATAGTAATATCAATATGTTGCCGGTAATTGTGGTGAAGTTGGGTTAAATACCCGTAAAGTCATTCCTGCGTATGCGGGTACACTTTAAAACCATCGGCATTTAGACGGCTCATCCATCTAGAAACTAAAAAATAATTTTCTATCGGCAATTTTAGGTGTTAACATACTCTAAGCATTAAAAGGGGGTGTATGGAATTGCAAGCTGTGCCAATCCTATATAATTAAATTGTAATTTAATTTATTTAATCGGTTCAATGTCAAGGAATTTTAATTCTTTTAAAATGTTGTTTACGACTAATTGGACGGAATTTTTCAAAGGTTCTGTTAATTCCATACATATATTGTCGTAATTTTTTGGAACTGCCGCAAAAAAAATTAATTTTGGAGTATATCCCGTCAGTCCGCACATTGTTACAACATCAATAAATTCTACTTCATGCGCTGTCTTTTTCATAAGATTTACAGGCAAATCTTTATCGCTGAATTTATAAATGCTGCCAGGTTTATCTTCAGTTTTAAGAGCATCAATAATTATTGCAGTTTTCAGATTCAATATTTCGTCAAGCAGCCCATACCCCATTGTGCTGCCGTCTATGAGCTTAACTTTTGCTGCATCAAACAGATAGTTTTTATTTAAAAAATTTATTATATGCACCCCGAATCCTTCATCTTGAAGCAGTATATTGCCTATTCCTATAATACCTACCATAATATTTTTTTCATACGCCGACTGTTATATGCCGGCTTGAATTTTAATTAATTATATATTATATATAAATTCTCTATAATACTTGCCATAATACTCTTCTCATATATTAAAAGAAATTAAAATCTTTATCTTAATATATTCTTAATATATTCTTAATATATTCTTAAACAGAATAAAACGTTGAGATTGTTCATACAAATAAAATCTCTGAAAATTTTAAAGCAAAATAAACGAGATTAAAAGAGCTTTACTTTGTAAAGTGCATAATTAATTCCGTAAAATAATTTAGATATTATAAGTTGAAATAGATTGAATTTTTATATTAATTTATCTTATTTAATCTTATATTATCTTAATCTTTTCTTATTATGCAAGGAGCAAATTTTACCTCGCCCTTCATATTTCCAATACCTGTAATTTCAAAAATATCCTCCCTTGAAGAATCAAAAAAATTAGTTTTCAGTAATTCGCCCGTTTTAAAACAATAATAAATTTTTTGAGCTCTAAATTTTCGATATAAAGCATATTCTTCAATATCAACGCGAGCACAAGAAAAAATTAACGAGCCGCAATTTTCAAAAAAATCACTATAATTATTATAATCTTCCCTTTTTAAACTATCTTCGTAAGAACTGTTCTCTTTAAGAATATAATAAATATATCCTTTTATCAGATTATCGATCATTTTTATATAAATTATATATTATAATATATTTTTCTGGTTATTTTTTTATTTCTATTAAATTATAGCGGCAAGTATTTATATTTTATTTATTATTATTAATAATAAATAATTCAATCTTCATCCTCGGTAATTTCTTTTAAATTATCTCTTGAATATTTATATCCGCTGAAAGGTATTAAGATATCACCTTCTTTCCATAAAATTGAACGCCATATCTCAGTATAAATATGATAAAATATAAATATTATTATTAGCCACATTATAAATAAATGAACTAATGTTACTCCTGTTAATCCTCCAAAAACCCATAGAGTCCAATCGGTAGATATATGGAGAAGTGTAGGCCACCATGCCCCAATCGCAGACGTTCCAGTAAAAGAAGCAACATACATTTGAAAACCTGTTGCCATTTGCAATAAAATTAAAAGATGAAAAAAAGTAAATATCATTGCGTTAAGGGGATCCTGATATTTGCCGGTCTTAGGTTTATTTTTTAAAGTAAAATAATGTTTAATCATATCAAATATTTCGTGAATTTTATTCCCAAAAGGCAAAAAACTTTTGTAAAGAGGCTCTTTTGTAGAAAAAAATGCTAAATATAGCCATGTAAAAAATGATACATCAATTAAAACAGCGCCTATAAAATGAAGTTCGCGCATCCAAGTCATTATAAATGCTTGATAAGTTTCGCCTGAATTTAATATCCCAGCAGTTGGAGAGTCAGCCTGTGTGGGAGTTTTTCCGAAAATCAGAAATGGATATGCTATATAAAAACCTGTAATTATATTATTAATAATAGAAAGAAAAAGCGTCCAATGTATAATCCTTTTGATTATCGTCATCCTGTGAACAACTTTTAAACCTGCGTCATTTTCTTTTTCCATAGCAATATCCTCAACTCAATATTAAGGCATTAAAATATTTTTTTATTTAATATCTTAATAAATTTATATTATACCTTAAATTTAATTTTATGATTATATTCATATTTATCCCAAAATTGCCGATAGAAAATTATTTTCCTGGATTCCTGCGTACGCAGGAATGACTTTGCGGGTATTTAAGTTTTCACCCAAAGGGTGTCATTCCCGCGAAAGCGGGAATCCTGTATTCATATAACTTTAAAGCTATTTTAATAATCTCTATCGGCAATTTTGGGTTACATTAAAAAATCGTTACTAAAAATTATAAATAATTAACAAATTATAAAATAAATAAAAATTATAATATTTATATGCGATTATTAAATATATTTAATAATAATTAATATAAAAATATATGCAAATAAATAAAACATAAAAAACATAAACATAAAAAATATGATATTATCCAAAATTAATAAAAAACCATGCATTTGCGCATCAATCGGAAGCATAGAAACCTCAAAAGTTATTTCTGCCGTTGAATATGCTATAAACAATAACTACTCATGCGTTGAAATCAGATTTGACCTTTTAAATGATTTTAATGAAGAATTGTTATTCAATAAACATCTTCAAGAAATAATTTCTTATAGCGAAAAATTCAATTTCCCTATAATAGCAACTAAAAGAAATATTTATAAAGATGCTGATAATATTGAAGATAAATCTGATATAATAATAGATAAATTATCTTTTTTAAAAAAATTAATAGATAACGGAATAAAAACCGTTGATATTGAACAAGATACAACCGACAAATATTTAATTGCCGATTTTATAGAATTTGCGCATAGCAAAAATTCCGAGGTTATTTTATCGGTGCATGATTTTAACTCTTTTATTGATTTAGAAAAAGCAATGCAATTTTATATTGAAGCAAGCTATCTAAAAGCAGATTTTTTTAAAATGGCGGCAATAATTACATCAAAACAGGAAGCTTTAGATATATTGTCCATTTGCGATAAAATAAATGAAATTAGAAATTCGGATGCCGAAAATTATCCTGAATTTATAATTTTCGGCATGGGAGATAAAGGAAAATTAACGCGGATTCTTTCATTAAATTATGGTTCTTTTTTGGCTTATTGTTCCATAGACAACGGATCATCAACCGCTCCCGGTCAGCTAAACATTGATTTATTTAATAAAGTTTATAATTCTTGTAATATTATATTGTAATTTTTTCATTATTTATTTTTATTTCTTTTTAATTATTAAATTAACTCTTATTTTTTATATTTTTGATATATGACATCTAAAGTTTGTTTTTAAATTTCACTTTTAGAGTTTTATTAATAAAATAATATGGCAATTTTGAACAATTTGTTGAAATCAAAAAAACTTGGGGAAATTTTAGTTGATTCCAAACTTCTTAACGCAACACAATTAGAATATGCTCTTACCGAAGCTAAAAAAAGAAATATGAGGCTCGGCACAGCTTTAGTTACTCTTAATATCCTATCGGAAGACAATATAATTAACGCTTTATCGCAGCAGTTAAACATTAAAAAAATAGAATTATCAAAAATAGCTATTGACCCTGCAGTCGGTAAAATTTTGTCCGAAACTCTTTCAAGACAGTTCAAAATGGTTGGAATTAATCTTTACGGAAATACTCTAACGGTAGTGCTGTCTGATCCTTTAAATGTTTTTGCGGTAGATGCTTTAAAAAAAGCAGTCAACTATGATATAGAAATTGCAGTTGCAAGAGAGCATGAAATACTCAGGGCTATAGATTTTGTTTATTCTGCGAAAGATATAGTAAAAGCCGATAAAAATGAAAATATAAGTCTCAATTTAAACAAAGAGCTGCAGAAAAATATTGGGGCGACTTCAGTCTTTGGCACATCATCATCTGTCAATCCTGAAATAAATAAAGAAATCATGGAATCTGAAGATATAAATATAATTAAATTAGTTAACGATATAATAGTTTCGGCATCTAAAAACAGAGCTTCGGATATACATATAGAACCTTTAGAAGACGAAATTATAATTAGAGAAAGGATAGACGGCGAACTTTTTGAAACTAAAAAAATCCCGAAACAATTTATTAATCCTTTGATTGCAAGAATCAAGATAATGTCTAATATGGATATAGCGGAAAAAAGAAATGCTCAGGATTCAAGATTTAATATTACGCTTTCGGGAAAAGAACTTGACATAAGAGTTTCCGTGCTTCCCACTATAAACGGAGAAAAAGCGGTTCTTAGAATATTGGATAAATCATCTAAGATAAATAAAATCTCGGAATCCGCCGATATAGATAATAAAACAAAAGATAAAATATTAAAACTCGTAAATAAAAAATACGGTTTATTTCTGATAACCGGACCCACAGGCTCAGGCAAAACAACAACCGCTTATTCCATTTTAACAGAATTAAATAAAATAAACAAAAATTTAGTTACGGTTGAAAACCCTGTTGAATATAAAATAAAATATATAAATCAGGTCGAGGCAAACCTTAAAGGAGGAATGTCTTTTGCCAATATTTTAAGATCTGTTTTAAGACAGGACCCCGACATTATACTTGTCGGAGAAATAAGAGATATAGAAACTGCAAAAATAGCAATACAAGCTTCGCTGACAGGTCATTTTGTTATTTCAACGCTGCATACGCAGGATGCTTCAAGCACAATATCAAGATTGATAGATATGGAAATAGAACCATTTTTAATAGCTTCTTCTATTATCGGCATTATAGGGCAAAGACTGCTAAAAAAACTTTGCGATAAATGCAAAGAACCGTATAGCCCTGATGCCGAATTATTAAAAGAATTAGGTTTGCCTGAAGATAAAACGGTTTATTTTTATAAAGAAAAAGGATGCCCTGAATGCAGAGAGACAGGATTTAAGGGAAGAATTCCTATATATGAATTATTAATTCCGGACAAAAATTTACAAAAATTAATTTTAGAAAAAGCGGATGCTTCTATCATAAGAGATACCGCAGTTAAAAACGGTTTTACGACATTAAGAAAACATGGCATATTAATAGTATTAGAAGGACTTACAACTATTGGAGAAGTTCTTCAGGCAACACAAGATATTTAAATAAATATTATATATAATATAATATAATATAATATAGTATAGTACTTATTAGCTTCATAGTAAATTTATTATAATTAAATTAATATTACCTTAAATCACCGTTAGAAATTTATTTTTCTGGATGAGCCGTCTAAATGCCGACGGCTTTAAAGCGTACCTGCCTGCGCAGGAATGACAATGCGGGGATTTAAGGTAATATTATTAATTTAAAAACTAACATAATTAAAAATGCCGACTTATATTTACAGAGCAAGAAATAGATACGGAAAATTGGTTGTCGGTCAGATAGATGCTTCTTCTTTGATTGCCGCCGAAAAAAATGTTGAAAATCTTAAGCTGATTCCATTATCGGTAGAAGAAAAATCAAGTATTTCAATGAGCGAACTTTTACCATCTTTTCAGTCTGTATCAAAAAAAGATATAATTATTTTCTCACGCCAGCTTGCTACTTTATATCAGTCGGGCGTTCCTATCAGCAAAAGTTTAACTTCTTTAATAGAATTCACGAGAAATAAAAAATTAAAAATTATTCTTCAAGAAGTTAAAGATGATATAGAAAGCGGTCAAACATTAGCAAAAAGTCTCGGAAGCCATCCAAAAATATTTTCTGAAATTTACGTTAATATGGTAGAAGTAGGGGAATCAACAGGTCTTTTATATGATGTTTTAGTTAGGATTGCTTTACTTATGGAAAAAGAAATGGTAATTAAATCAAAAGTGAAAAGCGCAACATTTTATCCAAAATTGGTTATTTCCGCAATAATTATTGCAACGTCAATATTGATCGGATTTGTTATTCCTAAATTTGCAATGCTTTACGGCAGTTTTAACGTGCCTCTTCCCCTTGAAACCAGAATTTTAGTTGCCGTTTCCAATTTTTTCGTTAATTATTGGTATGTTATGTTAGCAATTCTTGCTGCATTAATTATTTCCGTTAAACTTTATTTAAACTCAGTCAATGGAAGATTATGGTGGGATGAATATAAATTAAAAATACCCATATTCGGAAGTATTTTTTATAAATCTATGATGGGTCAATTTACAAGAATATTTGGTCTATTATTTCAAAGCGGCATACCTGTCAACCGGGCATTTGAACTTATAAGAAATGCGGTGGAAAATAAATATTTTACAAAAAAAATAGATGAATTACAGGAAGAAATTACAAGGGGCAAATCTATTACCCAGAGTTTTATAGATTCAAAAATATTTTCTCCTATAATAATCCAGATGATAAGCGTTGGCGAAGAAACAGGGCATATAGATGAAATGCTCAATAAAGTAGCAGATTATTTTGATGAAGATTTAGATCATCAGTTAAGCATATTGCAGGCTTCTATAGAACCTATTCTTCTAAGTATTATATTCGGAATGGTTTTATTTTTAGCACTTGCCATTTATCTTCCTATAATAGACGTTATAAATTTCGTTAAAAAATAAAAGCGTAATAAAATAAATGCGTTAAATTTAAGTGAATAATTATTTAACTTAACCCAACTTCACCATAATTACCAGCAACATATTTATATTACTATATTTATGGGACAACAAAAATGTCTATGGGAACTACAAAATAAAAAATAAAATTTAATAATATCAATGGGTTATAATTTTAGAATAATAAAAGTGGTGAAGTTGGGTTAAGTTATAATTTAATTATACAGGATTGACACAAAATTTTGAACGATCTCAATTTAGACTCTTAATTTTTTCTTAAAATATTCAATAGTTAATTTTAAACCGGTTTCTATATCTATTTTTGGATTATAGCCCAATTTTTCTTTTGCTAAAGTTAAATCAGGCCGTCTCTGAACAGGGTCGTCTTCAGGCAGGTCTTTAAATACTATCTTTGATTTAGAATTAGTTAAAGACAGTACTAATTTTGCAAACTCTATTATAGTAAACTCATAAGTATTTCCAAGATTAACAGGACCTGTAAAATTTTTTGAATTTTTCAAAAGCATAATTCCGTCAACTAAATCAGAAATATAGCAAAAAGAACGGTTTTGTTTCCCGTCTCCGTAAACTGTCAAGTCAGTCCCTTTTAATGCCTGAACTATAAAATTTGAAACCACTCTTCCGTCATTTTCAAGCATCTTTGGACCGTATGTATTAAAAACTCGCGTTATTTTAATATCTGTGCCGTAAGTCCTATAATAATCAAACATAATTGTTTCCGCGGCTCTTTTTCCTTCATCGTAACAAGACCTTATCGAAAGAGTATTGACATTTCCGTTATAAGTCTCAGGCTGAGGATGAATAGAAGGAGAACCGTAAACTTCCGATGTAGAAGTGTGCAATACGGAAATCCTTAATCTCCTTGCGTTTTCCATAACGTTAAAAATACCGAAAATATTATCTTTCATTGTTTTAAGAGGGTCTTTCTGGTAGAATGGAACAGAGGCGGGGCAAGCAAGATTAATAATTAAATCGGCTTCAATATTAAAAGATTCCGATATATCGTGTCTTATCATTTCAAAATTAGGATCATCTTTAAATTCTGCGATATTTTCCTTAGACCCCGTAAAAAAATTATCCATACATAAAATTTCATTGCTTTCGCCTAAAAGTCTTTCGCATAAATTAGATCCGATAAAACCTGCTCCGCCGGTAATCAAAATTTTCATAATATTTAATTCTCCGATATTTATATATATGTTTAATATTGGCTTTTAAACTATTACGTTTTACGAAGATTTAGAAAAATACAATCATAATAATTTTGCACAATATAAATCAATTAATTATAATTAATTATATAGGTCATGGATTATAACCTATAACTTATAATCCATGACCTATAGATTATAAAATTGTTTTTATAAATTATATTTATTGCCGTACCCTCTTTTTGTAATCATGTAAAAATCTTTTACGAATGTTGTGCCGTTGCCTATAATAATAGTCGTATTCATACCGATTAAATCAAATTCATCTATATGTTCAAGGGTTGTGATAACAATTTCTTCATCGGTTCTTGAAACTGCTTTTACAATTGCGGAAGGTCTATTTTTATCAATATTTTTTAATAAAATTGTTTTAGCATTTGTCAATTCATCTTTTCTTTTAGCGCTCTTAGGATTATAAATAATTATGACAAAATCACTTTTCGATGCAAAATCTAATCTTTTTTCTATGTCTTCCCATGGCGTTAGCAGATTTGATAACGAAATAACGCAAAAATCATTCATAATAGGAGCACCTATAGAACATGCGGCAGCGCAAAAAGCAGGAACTCCCGGTATAAAATCTAAAGGAATTTTACCTATTAACGATTTTTTGTCTAATAGCTCTAAAAGAAGCCCACTCATACCGTAAATACCGGCATCTCCTCCGGAAACAACCGCAACATTTTCGCCTTCCGTCGATTTACTTATTGCCGCTTCGCATCTTGTAATTTCATCTTTCATATTAAAATGGAGTTTTTTCTGCTCTTCTCTAAGTAAATTGTTAATTTGTTTAAGATAAGTAGAATATCCTATAATAACGCTGCATTCTTCTATTGCTTCAACTGCGTTTTTTGTTAGATGTTTAATATCTCCGGGTCCTGTTCCTATTAAAGTAATTTTGCCGTATTTTATATTATGATTGCTGCTGCCGTTATTACGTTCTTCAGACGGCAAATTATCATCGGCAGTTATTTTATTTATATAATGATTGACGCCGCTACTATCATTACTATTATCATTATTATTTATACTATTATCGGTATTATTCATATCGTTACTAACAACGCTATCATTAATACCATTACAATTACTATTATTGTTCATACCTGCTGCTATATTGCCGCCGCTATAGTCGTATTTCCTTTTTTCTTCTTGCATATCAATAACTCCTTATTTGTATTAGAGGATAAAAGCGCACACGGTTCACAAACCGAGTATGCGCCAGTGTAGCGAAAACACGCAGATTCAGTAATAATTTCAGTTTTTAAAATATTATTTAAATAACGACCAGGATTTACGTTATCATTCTTATTTGTATTTTTATTTATATTATTATGCAGGTCTATATCAAAATTTAAATTTTTATTTAAATAGGATAAACTTACACCGTCATTTGAAATTGAATCTAATTTTTTATTTTTGGATATGTCATAATTTATATGCATATTATATTCTGTATTTATTTTAAATTTTTCTGTTAAGTTATTAATGAAATTATTAATTTCGTCTTTAGAAAAAAAGTCTATATATTTTGCGTATTTTTTAGCAAATTTTAAAATTCCTTTTTCTTCAGATTTAATGTCTATCGTTCCTATGTTTTTAATGGCGAGCATAGATAAATTATTTTCATTAAATACTTCTTCAATAAAATTTTCAATTTCTTCAAAAGACGTATTCTTGTTACATCCTATCCCTACGCTTAAATCTCGCGGAAACAGCCTGCATATATTTACATTCGGCATATTTTCTTCAGCCGCTGCATTATCGGAATTAATATTTATATTTAAATCTGAATTATTTTTATCTTTTATATTTAGGCTTTTAATAACTTCATTTTTATATTTTTTTTCAACGAATAATTGATTAAATGAAAAACCCGTTAAATCCAAACCATTTGTTTTGTAAGAAATTACAATAATATTTAAATTATTTACAATTTTAAATTGATTGTTGTCTCGTCTATTGCATTGATTACTATATTGTTTATTATGCCGGTGACTACACTGATTATTATGCTTGCTATTATATTGACTATTATTATTTATGCCGTTAAATTTATTTTTAATATCTTCTTTATCTTTATCTTCTTGATAATTTTTTAATATTTCTCTTATCACGTTTTCAGTATATACCAATTGTATCTCTGAATTAAAACCTGTAAAATATTTTTTAATTTCATTTTTAAATTCTTCGTTTTTACTTAAAATATAAAAATGAAGTTATTA
>JAKACI010000253.1 GCA_021821565.1 bacterium
TGCTACAAGTCCATATGTTGTTCACATTGTCGTCAAAGAAAAATTACTTGAAAAATTGCCGATGAAGACGATTATAATCGGCAATAATAAATATGACACTATAATTTACGGATCAGGCAAGATAGAAACTTTTGAGAATGTCATTCCGCAGCTTAAAAAATATAATTACCAAAAACCTGTTTTTAATGTTTTTATTGATGTAGGTCACGGCGGAAACGACCCCGGAGGCATCGGTCCTATGGGTTTACCAGAAGCTTTTGTTAATTTAAGCGTTGCTTTAAAACTTCAAAAATTATTAGACGGAAGAGGTATTAAAACTGAAATAGACAGAACTTCCAATGTTAATGTCAGTTTACAGCAGCGTGTAGATGAGGCAAATTACAGCGGCGCAAACCTTTTTGTAGGATTATATTGCAATTCAACGGTGGTACCGTATCTTTACGGAACGACTACTTATTATTTTCATAAAGATTCATATCCTTTTGCAAAATTTTTGAACGATTACGTGTCAAAACATTTGAAGCTTAAAAATGACGGCACTGTTATGGATGATTTATATGTAATAAGATTTACAAAAATGCCTGCGGTATTAATAGAATATGCTTATATATCTAATCCTCCAGAGGAACATATGCTTGCTTCTTCAACATTCAGGCAATTACTGGCGGATGCTATTTCAAATGCAATATATAAATATTATATCGCAGATAAAAGATATTGATAAAAATATTATTTCCTGAAATCACCGTTAGAAATTTATTTTTTCTGGATGAGCCGTCTAAATGCCAATGGCTTTAAAGCGTACCTGCCTGTTTAGTTGAAATAACTTTAATAGTTTCTAACGGTAATTTAAGGTAATATAAAAAAATGTATTAAATATTAAATAAGAATGGCTATAAAAAATTCAAATATTATGTATAATAATAGAGATAAAATTAAAATAGTTATTATAGATTATGGGATGGGTAATCTTAATAATGTAAAAAATTCATTTAATAAAATAGGATTAAATCCGATTATTACCGATGATTTTCATGAAATAGAAAAAGCGACGCATCTTATATTGCCGGGGGTAGGAGGCTTTAAAGATGCAATGAAAGAACTTAATAACAAAGATTTAATACAGCCCATCAAAGATGCAATAGCAAATTATGAATTTGTTTCATTTCTTGGAATATGTTTAGGTATGCAGCTTTTGTTTGAAAGTTCCGAAGAATTTGGCGAGACTGAAGGTCTTGGAATACTTAAAGGGAAAGTTATTAAATTCAATGAAAATATTGTTCCGATAATACCGCATATTGGCTGGAATGATATTGATATTAAAAAAAACGAAATAAAGGAATTTAAAAATATAAAAAATAACAGTTTTTTTTATTTTCTGCATTCTTATTATTGTAAACCCGATGATGATGCTATTACCGCTGCTTCTTGTTTTTATTATGAAACATTTGCCGCATGTGTAAAAAAAGACAATATTTTTACATGTCAATTTCATCCTGAAAAAAGTCATAATGCGGGATTAACATTATTAAAAAATTTTGTATCTTAATTATTTATTAAATTTATTAAACAAAAATACGGTTAATTGTGCCTCATCCTGTCGGATGGGACATAACCCCAACTTTGCCGTTATTAACGGCAGACACTTGATATTACTGTGTTTATTGTGGCACACAAACTTTTATGGGGACTATAAAATAGAAAATAAAATAATAGTAATATCAATAAGTTATAATTTTAAATAATAAAATTGGTGAAGTTAGGCTAAGGTTATAAATTATGATAAACAATACAATAAAACATTATATAACAATATAACACAGGAAAATAAAACATTAAATTAATTACATTAAATATTAAAATATGATTATTATACCTGCCGTAGATATTTTAGGTTCAAAATGCGTAAGGCTTGCAAAAGGAGATTACAAAGATAAAAAAAATTACGAATTGACGCCTTTAGAAGCTGCTTTAAATTGGCAGAATGAAGGAGCAAAAAGACTTCATATAGTTGATCTTGACGGCGCAAAATCCGGAAAACCCGAAAATTTTGATATAATTAAAGAGATTGTTAAATCTGTCGATATACCTGTCGAAATAGGCGGCGGCTTAAGAGATGATGAGACGATAGACGGTTATTTTAATATCGGCGCTTCATATGTCATTATGGGGTCTGTTCTTTTTAAAAATATCAATAGTATTTCAAAATCTCTTGCAAAATATGCAGGGAAAGTAATTGCAGGACTTGATTTGATTGACGGAAAAATTGCATTATCCGGCTGGACGGAAAAAATAGATGTTAATTTTTACGATGCCTTGAATAAATTATATAATAACTATGGAATTAATCAGTTTATTTTTACGGATATTAACAGAGACGGAATGCTAAAAGGACCTAATATTGATTTTATAAAAGAATGCTCAGATATATGTAAAAATGTGCAAAAAATAAAAAATAATGCAAGCAATTTATATAATGCAAACAATAATATTAATAATATTCAATTTATAGCTTCAGGCGGAATATCGGGGATTGACGATGTTATACTATTAAAAGATTTGTATTTAGATAATATGTCAGGTATAATAACGGGGAAAGCCTTATATGACGGAAGACTTGATTTAAAAAAAGCAATTAAAGTATTACAATAAGTAAATAATTAAGATACAAAATTT
>JAKACI010000011.1 GCA_021821565.1 bacterium
TCATAATTTTCTTCCGCGTATTCAACCCATTCCGCAAATTTTCCAATCATATTATGACCCCATATTTTAAAGCGTAATAAGCTATATTGCCGACATTATTGTTTTCTTTAAGTTCATTTATGGAATCAATCAAAGTATCATTGCTAATCTTAAACTTAGCCATTTTCCTTCTTATTTCTAAAAGCAAATCGCTTTCTTTTTTATGCGAAATATTTTCTTTTAAAATTATAAAAAAATCATAATCGCTATCTTTTCTAAAAGTACCTTTTGCCCTGGAACCAAATAAAACAATCCTATCGACCTTATATCCGGCCTTTTCAACCTCTGCGGTAATAATTTGTTTTGCTATTTCGATGTTTTTATCTGTTATCATATTTTTAATTATAACACATACCATTTTTTATTAACATCTTTTGTCACGACTCCGTATAACGCAACTGTGTAACTATAGAGGATAATTTTTTCTCCCCTGATGTCGATTATTTTGTCCTATATGGTTTCGAGTTTAAAAAGAAATCCAATCGCTATGCTCATTATAATCCCCTCTATCCCTGGAGCCGAATAAATTTATTTTAATATTCATAGTAAATAAACTATAACATATTTTATTGTTTTTGATTTGCTTACAATTATTTCCCACAATTTTTCCAAGCATTCCATGCTGCTATAATTTTTGTTTTTAGTTTTGGCTTAAAAATTCTTGATATATATTTATAATTTTCATCTTTAAAAATAGGAAAAATATAATAATTCAATACTCTAAATTCTTCAATTAATTGTTTTTCAATATAAGCCTGTGCATAATCTTTATTATTAAATTTTTCTAATTCACGTTTGTAAAGTTCAGTAATATTGAATTCATCAGAATTAATTTGAATATTGCCTAATGGTATTTCTATAAACCCCGTAGGGTTTCTATTTATTATAAGCCATTCGCCAAGCTCTAAAGCACCTTTATTATAAGAATTCCTTGCCGCTAATAAATTATTACAAGTAAATACATCATTAATAGGTATTTGATGATAAATAGTAATAGGGAAATGCAAATATCCTTCATCATCTCCGTAACTATTTAAAATATCAATAGGTAATTTTAGTGTTTTTAAGCCCAGCGTTTCACATGCTTTTTTTAGAAAAGTAATTTTACTAGCATATTCGCCATAAATTCTCCTGTGAAGAATTATATATTTATCTAAACCAGATAAATATAATTGATTTTGTGTATGAGAGTGTATAGCTTTTATTTCGTCTATTATATTTTGCAATCTATTTTCGTCTTCCAATAATTCTTTATAAATTTTTAATAATTCCTCTTTAATATAGCGGACTATAATTTGTTAAAATTCTATCATCAAAGAAAGGCATTCTGAATATATTAAATGCTCTCCTTATAAAAAATTGCAGCAGAATATATTGTAATTTTCCTTTTGATACCACATAACTATGTATATTTTTATATTTTTCATTTGAGACAACATCGCCATAGTCAAAAATCCTATGCTGACTATTATAAAACTTTGGCACAAAATCTTTTTTGCTGTCGTAAGAAGATTAACAGGTTTTTCAAATTCAACTAAAATATCTACATCGCTTTTAGACATTTCTTCACCTCTGACGTAAGAACCGAAAATACCTATTTCCGAAATATAGTATTTTTCTTTAAGTTTGACTTTATGTGCGCTTAGAATAATTTTTTATCTCATTTAAAGATTTCATATAATAACCCATAAATTATGATATTATAAATTTTAGCATTAATAATTTATTTTATTAATAAAATATGCAATATGTTAATTATACTGTTTTTTTTGGATGCGTTCAATAAAATACAAAAAATGACGGTTTATTTATCACATATTAAAATGAATATCCTATGCCAATACTATAAATGATTTCATTGGTAACACTGTTTGGCTCCCACCAATCACTAATTCTTATAAGATTACCATTCTGGTCATATATAGGATATGAATTTAAAGAAGATTGTCTATATTTAAATCTCTCATATTTTATATTGCCAAAAATGTGAAAATTATCAAAAAAATTATAATCTAATCCGCCTGTAATATCATATATATATTTAGATCCTAAATCTACTGTCGTTGTATTATAAATAGAACCCAAATAAGAGCAAGAAGAGCCGGAGCAATCATAATATTCTGATGTTGTGGCCGTATTATTTTGCATTAGAGTATCAAATGTTGTTCCGTAACTAAATTCTAAGTCGCCTACAAGTTTTGGCGTGAAAGCATATTGACCTAAAATACCTATCATAGCTAACCAATTTGAATAATGTTCATTTTGTCCGTTGTTGCCCCCAATATTATCTCTTTTCCATATATGCCAACCTAATTCACCATAGGGTGTAATTATAAAATTATTTGTAATCGGAATCATATATCCTAATTTATAATTAAAATTATATATTTTACTGTTTGTCTTTCCAATTACAGGTATGTTTGTAATTAGGGTAGCTCCTGTATATGAATCGCTGCCTGAATAATAACTAAAATTTGCTTCATTATAAAAATTATAAAATGTATTTGAAGCGCTTATTTTAAAACCGTTTAGAGAACCATTTTCAGTATCTAAATATTTATTCGTACTACCGCCATTAAGCGATAAACTATAACCATTATTAGCATATTCTCCATAATTCAATCCAAAATCTGAATATGCTATGCTCATCATATTATTTACAGATAATATTGCAAGATTGACGTGACGGGGAAATAAAAAATTATGATAATTATTATACGGCTGATTGACGGAATAAGTTGGTTTTGATATATTATGTACATTAGCAATTGTTTTTTTTGCTTGGATGATAATTTAACGGATAACCATATTTTGACATAGTTTGCGCATAAGCACTAACAGCATTGAATATAAATATGGCAATTAACAAACCTAAAATATTTTTCATCTTTTTTTCCCTCCCCCCTTTTTTTTTAAAAATGTAAGCCCTTAAACGTAAATATTAATCAATTATATTTTGCAAATAATTATTTTGACGTTTAAATATAAATATATATTAAAATATCAATTATCATTTAATTTTGTAATATATTTTCATTATATTATATATTGTCCTTATGGCGTTTTAATCGACGATAACTTAATTTTATATACTATAACATTAAAATATAATTGCAACGGTAAATTATCTGCTATTTTTTACATCCTATAAAATATAATATAGAAATGAGTAATATATAACGGCAAAAGTTAGTTTTTAATGATAATCGTAAACGTAAATAAGATTAAGCAATAATTTTGATTTTTTTTTTCTTATAATGTAAACTATATTTATTCTATCCATAAATAAAAAGGTGCACCATGAGCACAAAAGAATTGCTTTTAAATGAAATAGAACATTTTTCCGAGCCTTTTCTTGACGAGGTTTTAGATTTCATGTGTTTCTTAAAAACAAAATCTGTTCAAGAAAAACTTGAAGTTACCGCTGCAAGCGAAACGTCTCTTAAAAAAGGCTGGCTAAGACCGGAGGAAGACAAGACATGGCAGAATTTGTAAAAGGCAATGCTGCTGCTGCAGTTCTTTTTCCTTTTTCCGACCTGATCCAATCTAAAAGACATCCTGCTTTAGTTGTTTCAACATTAGAAAGAGACGATTTAATCCTTTGCCAAATAACAAGCCAAACCGTTAAAGATAACTATGCCGTTTCAATAACCGATAATGATTTTAAATCCGGAAATTTAAAGCAGGCGGGCAATATAAGACCTGATATAATATTTACGGCTGATAGTCATATTATTATATATAAAGTAGACAGTCTTACTAAAAGCAAAGTTAATATAGTTATTGAAAATATTATCTAAATTATACGCAGATAAGTCAGCTTTTGGCATAGACTGCAACAGAAAGTTTTTAACGACAAAAAAAAGACATAATTATATTAAACTATATGACAAGTAATTTGCGGAAAATAAAAAATAATTTTTGTCTAATTGCCATTAAAACAATGTGATTAAATATTTTAAAACCTATAACTACTAATAACTACTATAAGAATAAATTTTTTCGGTAAAACGACAAATTATTGATTAATAAAATATGGTTGATACTAAGGTTGATTTAGAAAAAATTATAAGCGATTTTCATAAAGAAATCCTTTCTAATGCAGATTTATCTTTGTTCTTTTATGACATTATTGCATTAGAGCCGCCTATGAAAGAAAAGATGCTTTTATTGTTAAACAGCCTGTTTGATGCATCAGGTAAAAAAACAATAGAGGACTTTCAGCCGATTATTAAAGAAATTGGCGAAGATTGCTATAAACTTGGAACGCCTCTTTCTACTTTAACATCCGGTCTTGATTTTATCTTTAAGGAATTAAGCAGAAAGCAGATGTTTAAATTAACCGATATTTATGCCTCCAATGTCCATAAACAGAAAAAAAACAAAAAATTCACTGTAATAAACGGCATTAAAATCCTTAATCCTAATGCCGTCATAATGCAGCAGCGCCCCCTTGATGATGACATCAATGAAATTTTTATGACTGTTAAAAATTACATTGCGGAGGGCTATTTTATGCTATTACTTAAAGATGACAGAAAAGTTGTCGAAGCGCTGGATTTAAATTATAATTTGTCGCAAAATATTAGTAAAGTACCTATAAAAAGCCAGCTGCAGGATCTTATTAATAAGCTGATAGAAGAAAAAGGGTGTAAAGATTTTCCGTCATACGAGAAATGTAAAATGACGACAATATATAACAGTCCCGAGTTCAGGATGTATTTTACGGACACTAATGATATTTCTATGATTGAGCGGCATCACTTTAGAGTTCACAGACTAACTTCAAATCTTTCTTATTTTGTAGAGAATAAAGAATATTTCTATGCTTACCATGTTTATATGTCTATTATAGGAAATATAATGATTTTAAGGGATTTTATTTTAAAAAGGCTGGGCGAATTTCATATTAAAACTATGGCAAGCGAGATAGATATTATCAAGAATCATGACAAACTTACGGGTCTTTACAGTAAAGATAAGTTTCTTTTAGAAATGGAAGATATTATAGTGCAGTCTAATTTTAATGAAGCCGGTTTTTTGATTATCGGTCTAAATATAGATTCATTTAAATTTATCAACGATAGTTTAGGATATCAAATAGGTAATGAATTTTTGCTCCAATTTTCAAACGTACTTAGATATTCTTTTAAACAAACCGATATAATATCCAGATTTAGCAAAGATGAATTTTTTATTGTCCTGAGCGGTTTTGCAGACGAAAACTCTATTATCTTAAGGCTTAAGAATATGTTTAAGCGACAGTATAAACAATTTACGCTGAATGAAATCCCTGTTTCTTTTAGCGTAAGCGGCGGGGTTTATTTATACAAAAGCGGTTCAAAAATAACCTCAACAGATATTATATCCAAAGTAGAAGAAACAATAAAATGGGTTAAAGAGCTTGGCGGAAATAATATAATGAATTATAATGAAATATCCAAGCACGTGGAGGAGCGCAATAAAAAGATTGAGCTTAAAAATTACCTTCTTAATGCTATAAAAGAAAACAGGATAATTCCTGTCTTTCAACCTATAATTAATCTGGGGAACAGCGGGAGCGGAAGCAATAAGAATAAACACTGTAATGTTAATAGATATGAAGCTCTTATGAGGATAGAAGATGAAAACGGCGATTTACTTCTTCCTTATGAATATATAAAAATAGCTGAAGAATTCTCTTTTATAGAGGATATTGACCTTATTATGATAGAAAAATCTTTAAAGTTAGCTAAAAATGAGGGAAACGGCAATATTATACTTAATTTAAACCTTTCAGGTAAAGAACTTGCTTCTCTTGATTTTATAAATAAAGCTGAAAAACTTGTAAAAAATTCAGGAATCCCGCCTAAAAACATAATATTCGAGGTAACGGAAACGGCTGCTATAAACGATATTGAATCTGCCGCAAATTTTATAAAAACTTTAAAATCAAAAGGTTTTAAATTTGCCCTTGACGATTTTGGTATAGGTTTTTCATCGCTGTTTTATTTGAAGAAATTAAAAGTGGACTACGTTAAAATAGACGGTTATTTCGTAAGGGATATTGATACTTCGGAGAATAGCTACCGTTTGGTTGTTGCTCTTAATTCAATGGCTAAAGCCTTTAATATAAAAACAATAGCAGAATATGTCTCTTCTTACAAGATAATAAAAAAACTAAGAGAAATAGGCGTAGATTATGCGCAGGGGTTTTACGTAGGAAAGCCTGACGTAAGGATAACAAAGGCACTAAACATTTGATTCCCCCCCCACACCGCCCTGCATAAAGGCAGGATATTCTGATAACAACTGCTGTTTGAGGACAAATTCGTTTAAGCACTGCCTACTCCAAGAATATAAGCTGATGATATACAAGCCGTACATTTTAAAACTGAACGGCTTGTATAATTATTTATTATTAGAAGGTGCGTCTTTTAATTATTCAAATTTTCTTTCATCATTTTTAATCTGTTATTAATCATTTTTTTAATAAGTTCTAAATGTTTAATTTTATTTTTAATTTTATTTTTTATCATATTTGTGAGTATATGCGTCTGTTTAACAGTTAGAATTTTAAAAAATTTTGAAATAAAACCAGCTTTAATTTCTGCAATATTTTTTACATTAGTTGTAATATCAGATATAAAAACGGTTTTATTGAATTTTCCTGATTTAAGAGCATTTAGCATAGGATTTCTGAAATTCATCATATTTTTTCTCAATGCTTTAATTTCTTCTCTTTTAATCAGATGCGCTTGCTTAAACTGGACACGCGTAAGATGAAGTTTTCTTTTTAGCATAAATAAGTTAAGCATATCCATTTTTTTAAAATTAAACTTATTATGATTATGATTCATTTTGTGTTTCATAAAATTTGAATAAGCCATAGCCGTGCTATTTTCAATAAAATAGCTGCCCATAAAAACAAATGCCATCAACAATACAATAATTAATCTTTTCATTTGAGTCTCCTTTAACATTTTAATTTGTTATTTTTTTGTTATTTATATATTTATTTTTATTATGATTGCTTTTTAATATTATTATCTTGATTATCTTTATTATATTTCTTATATTTTTATTATTTAAAGATTAAAGATTTAAAATTAAATTGATTGCTTTTTAGAATATATTATTTTATTTAAATCAATTGAAAAAATGTTTTTATTGTCCTTATATTTATATGTTATTATTAGTCCGTGCTTTTCTAATATCTGTTTAGTTATGTACAAACCTAAACCGAAACCGTCTTTATTTTTTAAAGAAAGGTCTTTCAAAAAAGGTTCAAACATAAATTCTTCGGATATCGACGGTTTTTGTCCGGCATTTATAAAACTCAATACGCCTTTTTCTATGTTAATAGTTACTTTTTTATCTATTTTATCTATTTTATCTATTTTATCTATTTTATCTATTTTATCTTTATCTATGCTGAATTTGATTGCATTATCTAATAAGTTTTTAATAGCTATGCTGAGTAATTCAAAGTCCGCTTTAACGATATAGTCTTCATCCAATATAATATTTATTTTTGTATTTCCGTCTCCTATAAAAAGAAGTTCTTCAGCCCTATTTATAACATCGGTAAAATTGCATAGCGCTAAATTAAGCATCGTATCGCTAATTACTATTTTTTCCGCTGCAAACAATTCATTTATAAGCATTTCAAGCCTTGTAAAAATATCCGAAAATATTCTTTTTTTATCTTCGTCCTCGTTTTTTAACAATTCTAATGCAATTTTCCCTTTAGTAATAGGAGTTTTTAATTCATGCGCAACATTTCTTATGAACCATACTCTTGTATTTAAAGTTTTTTTAACATTATTCATTGCCTCTTTAAATTCTTTTGCAATATAGCCTATTTCATCTTTTCTTTGAATGTATTCATCTAAATCTATATTTATGTTACCTTTTTTAAATTCTTCCATCTTATTTCTAAATTTGCTTAAAGGGTGTATAGACCTGTATATGCTAATATATAAAAAAGCAAGGATAAGATTTAAACTAAGCCATGCAGCCAATAAAATTTCCTGAATATTAATTCCTGTATTTCTTTTTACCAAAAAATAGACCTTATTTGTTTTTGATTTTAAATATACATATTCGCTTCCGTTAAACTTTAATAAAGTTAAAGTATAGTTTATATTGGGCGGAGTCCTTTTAAAAATTAATTTTCCATTTTTTAAAATTTTCTTAATAATTTTCTTATTTTTAATTAGATCGGTTTCTGAAAATCTACTGTCGGCTAATTTATTTTTTTTTGTCAAAAATATTGTCCTTCTTATAAAACGAAATGTTTCAATATGATTTACAATTTTATGCGCAAAAAGATAAAAAAACAGTAATATTGTAAAACTTAAAACAAAAGTAATGTTAATTTTAAATAAAATTGAATGTCTATTTATTGTCATATAGATTTGACTTATATTCTAAAAATTTATACCAATAGCGATAACCCTTTATATATGATAGTTTGCTATGCCTAATTTTTTATTTATTCTTATTCTAAAAACTTATATCATTCTTTTGTATCTGTATCCGACTGTTCTTTGATTATAACTGTTGCAATTGGTGCAGCTTCTTTACTCTACAAACTTATATCCGTATCCTCTAATTGATTTAATGTATTTTGGATTTTTAGGGTCGTCCAATATCTTTTTCCTTATCCTACCTATTATTACATCTACACTTCTGTCAATGCTTTCATAATTCATTGTTTTCATATTTTCAAGAATAAAATCTCTTGTTATAACTCTATCTTTATTTTTAAGCAAAATTGAGAATAATTCGTACTCGGCAGACGTTAAATCCAATATTTTTCCTTCCTTTTTTATAATCATTTTATCTTCATCAATTTCAAAATATTTTATATTGTTTTTTGCATTATTGTTTTTTATTGCCGCATTATTATTTGAATAAATATTTATATTAGAACTTGCGTCGGCAATATAAGTGCCATCCGGCATTTGCTCTGCATTTTTCAGCCTGTCTTTTCTTCTTATTACCGATCTTATTCTGGCTACAAGCTCTCTTGGGTTATAAGGTTTTGAAACATAATCGTCAGCTCCGATTTCAAGACCTGTTACTATGTCGGCATCGTCACTTCTCGCCGAAGAAATTATAATAGGTATATCTGAAATTTCAGAAACTAATTTACAAACCTCTAACCCGTCAATATCAGGCAAAGTAAGATCTAAAATTAATACATCAAAATTATTGCCGCTATTATTACTAATTGCTTCAAGTCCTTCTTTTGAATTTTCAAAATTTATAAGCTCTATATTAAACTTATGTAGATATTCTTTTAAAAGACTTGCTATTTCGTTATCATCTTCAATCATTATAATTTTTATCATAATAAAGATATAATAATTTATAATATAAAAATATAATTCTTACAGTTATAATTATAGAACTATATAAAACTATGAAATTATTCCTTCTGTGCTACAGCTAAAGCTAAATCATTATATAAATATCTTATTATTATGATTATAAAACAGTATTGTAAATAAAATATAAATATATTATAAATGAAAAAAATATTTTTAGATTTATTTTAAATATTTATTTTAAATATATTGATAAGCAGCAATAAACAGGTTTTGCTTGGAAATTAATTATAATAAATAACAAAATAACATATGCTGCCGATAATATAATCCAAAAAAAGATAATATGATATTTTATGTATGATATATATGATGTTTATTTAACGATATCATATATTATTATGCCAATATATGGTATATCATATATATATTGTATGATATTTTATTTACGATTTATGATATACGACATTTGATCGGAACGAAACAATATTATTACTTTTTATAAATCGTTTAATAATCTAAAAACGGGGAATTGTGCAGATAAAAGGTAAAACAATATTACTTTTTATAAATCGTTTAAAATTTTTAAGAGATATTTGCCGTAATTTCCTTTATTATAAGTATTTGCTGCTTTTTTAAGAGTGTCCATACCGATATATCCCATTCTATATGCTATTTCTTCTATGCAGCCGATTTTAAGACCCTGTCTTTTTTCCATCATAGCAATAAATTCAGCAGCATCTAACAAACTTTCTGGAGTGCCGGTATCTAACCACGCATGACCTCTTCCGAGCTGAAAAGCTTTTAATTTTTTATTCTTCAAATAAACATTGTTGACATCTGTTATTTCAAGTTCTCCTCTTTTGGAAGGCTTAATATTTTTAGCAATTTCTATTACGCTATTATCGTAAAAGTAAATTCCTGTAACGGCATAATTGGATTTTGGATATTTAGGTTTTTCTTCAATTGAAGTTACAAAGCCGTTTACGTCTAATTCTATGACGCCGTATCTTTGAGGATCTTCAACATAATATGTGAATATTGCGCCGCCGCCTTCATTTTGCACGGTTTTTTTTGCTTGATTAAATAAATCGGGCAAACCGTGACCATAAAATATATTATCGCCTAATATAAGACAAACATCATCGCTTCCGATAAATTTTTCGCCGATTATAAAAGCTTGAGCAAGACCGCCGGGTTCCGGCTGCTCTTTGTATGATATATTTAAGCCTATTGAACTTCCGTCTTTAAATATTGCTTCAAACTTTGACACATCTTCGGGGTTAGATATAATCAGTATATCTTTAATACCTGCAAACATTAAAGAGGATAAGGGGTAATAAATCATAGGCTTATCGTAAATAGGAAGAAGCTGCTTGCACACGCTTAAAGTAATAGGATGAAGCCGCGTGCCGCTTCCCCCTGCAAGAATGATACCCTTCATATAGTTCAATTGAGTTAAATTACCGCTAAATAAATAAAATAATTTAAATTTAATGGCCGCCTGAAAACATAAAATCAAATAATTTTATTTATAAAATTACCTGTCGTGTTTGCCGCATTTGGAACCTGAGCCTGATTATTATATTGATTATTATTAGCGCCGTTTGCATTATCGGCAGCTTTAGCGGCATTTTGATTTGCATTGTTATCTAAACCTGCCACCGATACTTTTAATGCATTAACTAAACCTTGATCTAATGTTTTGACGGTATTTAACGCGACAGCCGCAGTTTTATTATAGACATCGTTCGGTCCTTGAATATTTTGATACTGTCCATTTGAAGCGGCAGCTTGATTTTTTTGATATAGATAATTTCCCTGCTGCTGAAGCGGATTAATTGCTTGAGTCATAATAAAACACCTCCTATTATATATTTATTTAATTATTTAATCAATTAATTGATTAAATTACATATCAAATTTGCTTATTTTTATATTATATCACATTTTAATTTATTTGCATTAGCAAAAAATGAAACCGCGTTTGATATAGTGGTTTTCCCTGATCCATTAAAACCAAAAATAATATTACAATTTTGCCCTTTTCTTCCAAATTGCAAATATTCCAAGGCGGTCATTTTGTCCCAATGTTCATTCACCATATATCAATCACCGCTAGTCTTGTTCCCTTCCCAATGCAATCCATTTCCAGATAAATTATATGGAGGATCTGCAAAAATAAGATTAATTAAACCATCATCAATTTTTGTATTGAGTATTTTTATACAGTCTTCATTATAAATAATATTTTTTTCATAGTCATTTTTTAAAAATTTATACTCTGTTGCCATATTCAATATATTTACATCAAAAATAAATAAAACTATACCTTTTTGCTACCTGTTTTTAATCTCACAATTTCTGCCTCTATTTCCCGCAAAACTTCTTCGTTTTCAATTTTACCGTCAATACTGAATATAATAAAAACTTTACCGCCGAATTTTTTCTCAAATTCTTCAAAACTTGTCTTCATCCTTTTAGAAGCGGAATAGTTGCCGAAGTTTGCTTTAGCCGTTACCGGTTTTATCTGTATTCCGAAGGCTTTATCGCCAACCCATCCGAGATAATCGATATCTCCGGCATGGTCAAGCTGCGGGTCGGATTCAATAAAATTAACATCAGGAAATCTCTTGGCTAAATTGTCGTTTATTACCGACTTTTCCCTTAAAAAGCCGTCGTAGGTCCTGCAGATTGTCAGATTGTAAATATAGTCGGTGCAATCCTGAATAGTCAGTTGTCTGAACGCCTCTTCCTATTCCGGTATGACAATTTCTTTAATTTTAATATATAATCTTTCACCGAGTTCGGTAAGGTCTTTCTTCTCAATCTTAATTTTTGTTTTTCCCTCTGTGTATGCATTCTTAAAATACCAGCGTTCCCAATCTTCAAAAGATTTGGGCTGACATTCTCTTATCAGCGCCATAACCGCCCCTACTTTATTCGGCCTCGATAACTGGTATGTCTGGCAGGTATAATTAAGCACCTTTTCTTTTTTGCCAAACTCTTTCGAATATTTTTCTTTTCTAATTTTCGGCATGGTTTTCTCTTATGAGGTTAATAAACCTTTCTTTGTATTTAAAATCCGTTTCCGTATCTACCTCAACTAATCCTTCTTTTACGAGATGGGCATTAATAAAGGTCTTATTTTGCAAATAAAGATAACAGAGAAGATTATTTTCGTTATCATACTTCAAGTTGTCGTATCTTAAAAAAACCTTTTGTCCTTTTAATTTATTTATGAGGTAAATTAAAGCCTTGCCGTTAACAATCGGATTTTGTTTAATGCCGAGCAGCCTTACCGTTAATCCGTTATTTAACTTTATAAATTCTGGACTTATTACCTCTTTTACCGTAAAATATTCCTCCCGACTCTTACCATTTTCATCAATTTTAGAACCGAACTGCAGTTTTTTTGGGTCAATCTTTTTATTAAGTTTATGCGGGTCTTTAAAAATATAAGGCAGTTTATTTATCATATCCTCATAAACAGAAGGATCATTATGGTTGCTATATATAACTTTAAAATCGGCATCGCTAAAAATATCGCCGGCTCCGGCGGTAGGCTTTATAAGCTTATTTTTTATCGCTTCTACAAAATTAGGGTTAATTTCATATCCGGCGGAGTTACGATTTAAATTTTTTGCCGCCAAAGATGTGGTTCCGCTTCCGAGAAAAGGGTCAAGCACGGTATCTCCAGTAAAAGAAAACATTTTTATCAATCTTTTGGGCAGTTCTTCCGGAAACATTGCTATATGAGCATCCTGCTTTGCTCCCACAAAATTCCAATGTCCTTGAAAATAGGAATTCCACTCTTCTTTCGTAAGCCTTGACAATTCCTTATTTTCTTTTGTGGTTTCCGGCGGAGTGCCGTCTTTTTTAAAGATTAAAATAAATTCATAGTCTAATTTTAAAATACCGTTCCTTGGATACGGATAAGAGCCCATTATTGTGGCTCCGCCAGTGGTATTTGACGTGGTAACCTTCTGCCAGATAATCGCTCCCATATAGTCAAATCCGATTGTTTCGCAAAATTTAATAATTTCCGTCCTGATAGGAATCACCTTGTACCTTCCGTAATAGACGGCTCTTGCAAACTGGTCGCCTATGTTCACGCATAATCTGCAGCCTTTATGTAAAACCCTGCGGCACTCATTCCAAACAAGATTAAGGTTATTAATATAGCTTTCGTAGCTGTCGTTAAAACCTATCTGCTCGGCTATTCCGTAGTCTTTTAATTGCCAGTATGGAGGGGATGTAGTAATGAGGTGGATGCTTTCATCTTGCAACTCATTCATTATTCTAGAATCTCCGATAATTACCTTATGATGAGTTTTAATCACATTTGACCTCTTACGATTAAATTTATCTAAAGAAATTATTATATCATAAAAATTAATTAATTTTTCTTAATTGTACATAGTATCCCCTTATCTTAACACCGCCGAAAGAAGCAGGCGGCTGACATAAGTTTAACCTGAAAAGATTATTTGCTATTATATAAAATTTACTTTCTTTAATATGAAAAATTTGATATTTTATTTGATTTTCTAAAGTCCATTCGGAATTTTCTAATTCTTTCAAGACAATCAAAAAATTCCTTAACCTTTCAGGGTTTCTTAGCGTTGTTGTAATTGACCAAGGTTTTTTCATATTTCCTGAGGGATGATTGTGAACCAAAATTATACTTGCCGAGTTTAATATTGTTGCCGGATAAAAAATTTCCCTTGGATGAATTAATGTTTTATTAAGAAGTCCAATACTAATAAGTTCTTTTTTATCAAAGTGTTTCTTGCGTTAAGATTAAGATATAGACAAACAAGATTTTCTTTTCCTTTTTGAATCAACTTTTCTCTGGGGCGATCAACTTTTGGAATATCTTTAATTTTTGCCATAATTAAATATTTATTAAATTATCCCGTCAAACATTCGACAATTTTTGTAATTATCTATAAAGAGAGGATTTTGAATAGCGTCTGATTTAATATTACCAAGCGTTACATGAGAATGTCAGCTTTTTTAGCCAAAGCGTCTTGCGTCAAATCTTTATTTTTAGACCATCTTTAGATATATTCTTCTATAGTTTTTTTCTTAAAAAGATACTTTATGCTTCTATGGTATTTTCCAAATTGGCGGAGAGAGAGGG